>VGIH01000053.1 GCA_016867965.1 Betaproteobacteria bacterium
GTGCCATCATCTTCTCCTTGTATTCAGATCAATCGATTAAACCTTTTGTGCCTTTTCTTTGACGTAGGTGCCAGGCGCTGCAACTAATTTCTTATATTTACCCCGCCCATACTCCTTTGGTGCAGGAATTTGCTTGCCGCCATATTGAGCGAGCCACTCGGTAAAGTCGGGCCACCAACTACCAGATACCTCCTTGGCACCTTTGAGCCAAGCATCCGCAGTTTTGGGCAAATTAGAATTAGTCCAATAATTACGTTTTTTCTTATGGGGTGGATTGATCACACCAGCAATATGGCCCGATGCCCCCATCACAAACCGAATTGGGCCCTTTAAGATTTGGGTACTTTGATAACCAGAGTGCCAGGGCACGATGTGATCGTCGCGTGAAGCATAGATATAGGCAGGAACCTTAATCTTGCTAAGATCAATCTTCTCACCACACACCTTTAACTTACTAGGCTTGGCTAAATCATTTTGTAGGTAGGTATGCCTTAGGTACCAGCAGTACATGGGTCCTGGCAAATTGGTGGAGTCCCCATTCCAATAAAGTAAATCAAATGGGGGTGGCGAGTTACCCTTCAGGTAGTTATCTACGACATAGTTCCATACCAACTCATTGGGCCGTAAGAAAGAGAATGTATTAGCTAACTCCAAACCCGATAAGAGACCATAACGCCCTTCAGCACCACCAATGGATTTCTCGCGCAGGTTAACCAAAGACTCATCAATGAAGACATCCAAAATTCCCGTGTCCGTGAAATCTAATAAGGTCGTGAGTAGCGTGAGACTTTCAATGGCATCCTGATTGCGTGCGGCAAGCACTGCGAGTGCGGTACTGACTAGTGTGCCTCCCACACAGAATCCCAATATATTAATTTTGTCTTGTTGATTAATTTCCTGAGTCACCCGAATGGCTTCGAGTACGCCAGTGCCGACGTAGTCTTCCCAAGTAATGCGATTCATACTGGTGACCGGATTTTTCCAGGAGACCAAGAACACCGTATGCCCTTGGCTCACCATATATCGCACCACCGAGTTATCGGGTTGTAAATCCAATATGTAGTACTTGTTAATGCACGGCGGTACCATCAAGAATGGGCGCTCATAGACCTGGTCGGTCAATGGCTTGTACTGAATCAACTCAAAAAGGGGGTTCCGAAACACGACGGCACCCTCAGTCTGCGCTAAATTTTTGCCGACCTCAAAACCACTCTCGTCGGTTTGGCTCACCTTGCCTTTGCCGAGATCGCCCAATAAGTTGAGAATGCCTCTCTGAATCGATTGGCCTTGAGTCTTCAGGATGGTCTCAAGCGCTTCTGGATTAGTGGCTAAGAAGTTCGATGGCGATAAGGCATCGATCATTTGATTGGTGGCAAACTCAATTCGCTGACGGGTTTTGTTATCCGTTTGCACCGCTTGCACAAGCTCGTTCAAGTAACGCGAGTTCAATAAGTAGGTCGATACCAGCGCCTTGCTCCAGGGGTTTTGCCACGCTTCACCCATAAAGCGCCGGTCTTTAAACTCCAAGGCATTGGGATCTTTGCCCAATTTACCAAGGTCCTCGAGGTATTTTGTTTGAATTTCAGAGAGCTTTTCTGCGGGGATCATGGCCATGTATTGCGGGGCCAAGCTTGGTGAATTACCCAAATTCATGATGATGGTGATTTTCTTAAAAGGTGTAAAACAAACTAAACAGTACGGCTCTATTCTCAGGTGATTATGACGCTAGGGTTATAAGCACTAACCCTAGAATTTATCAGGATTGCTGGGCAAGGATGCGGTCATTGCCCTGATTGCTAGGGCTTCGGATTGAACCAAATCAAGCTGGCAAAGCGTCCCGTGGGGGTTTCGCGGCGATAGGAGTAAAAGCGCTCAGGGTCACGGTAGGTGCACAAATCACCACCATAAACCGCGTTAATACCCAAGGCCTGTAGTCGAGATTTGGCAATTCGTGGCAGATCGGCCAAATATTTATCAGGACCCGATGCATGATTGGGAATGAAGCATGCGGCATCGAGTTGATAATCAAATTGCGCTGCCGATGCGATAAACGCAGCTCGTACTTCAGCTCCGACTTCGTAATGGGCTACCGAGATGCTCGGACCAATCCATGCCAGCAAATCCGATGCCGTGCAAGAGGATGCCTTTAGAAGGTTTGCAACGGTATTCTCTAAAACACCGGCGCACAATCCCCGCCAACCCGCGTGCGCTGCCGCCACCGCTGTTCCAAATCGGTTGGTCAATAACACTGGCATGCAATCGGCTGCCAAGATACTCAAAACAGTTTGAGGATGAGTCGTGACGCTCGCATCGGCTTCAATGATGGAATCGCCAATGCCCTCGTGAACACCTTGCGCCATAACCACATCTGTTCCATGCACTTGTTTAATCCAAAACGGTGCTTGCGGCAATAAGGCATTTAGTAAGGCCCGATTTTGTTGGACGACCTGGAGGTCCTCACCGGCAAACGCTCCTAAGTTGAATTGATCGTATGGTGTTTGGCTAAAGCCACCTTTTCGGGTGGTCGTAAATGCATGCACATTGGCTGGCGCTGGCCAATCGGGTTTAAGAATACGAAGCGGGCTCATGAGGAAGATTCATGAAACGGTTTAGGAAGAATTGCGCGATTCATTTGCACTTGCGCGTGCAACTCCATGAGATCGTCTGGAATGGGGGCAAACCATTGCATCGGTGTGTTAGTGCTTGGGTGAACAAACTCCAATGCAAAGGCATGGAGCGCTTGGCGCTTTAAGAACAATTGACTTGCAGCTGCTGGGATGCGCTTACGATAGACTGGATCGCCAAGTAAGGGATAAGACAAGGACTCAAGGTGCACACGAATTTGATGGGTTCGTCCGGTCTCCAATCGACACTCCAACAACGAGACCTTGCTCTGTTGATAGGCACCAAGGGCCAAACGTTTGTAATGCGTACGCGCGGCTTTGGAGTTTGCCACTTTGGAATCTGCAGGAACCACTGCAATCTTGAGTCGATCACGGGGGTCACGCGCTAAGGCCGCATTGATCGTTCCATGTAAAGGGGTGTCGCCCCAAACCCATGCAAGATAGCGTCGCTCAACCAAATGATCTTGCAAGAGTCGTACTAAGGCGGTTTGAGCCAATGCGGTACGCGCCACCACAAAGAGCCCTGAGGTATCTTTATCCAGTCGATGCACAATGCCAGCACGTGGTAGCTGCGCGAGCTCCGGGTAATGAAACAGTAGGCCATTCAATACCGTTCCGGTCCAGTTCCCAGCCGCTGGATGCATCACCATCCCAGCCGCTTTGTTAAAGACCAGTAATTGATCGTCTTCATAGATGCAATTGAGGGGGATATCTTCTGGCTCAAACGCGTGCTGCTCTGGCATCTCTTGCGGAAAGACCCGAATTGCTTCACCGCCTCGCAAAATCTGCCGTGATTTAACAACCTTGCCATCGACCAGAACGGCCCCTTGGTTGGCCCATGACTGGATCCGATTGCGGGAGTAATCGGTTAAAAAATGGGCTAATACTTTATCCAAACGCTCACCGGCCCACGCATCAGGGATCTCAAGGGCAATGAAATCCTCATCATCGATATAATCAGTGGAATTCGGATCAGGAGTTTGCGGCAATGCCACGCTGGAAGGACCTTATTGTGTTATCAATTCCCCCTATGGGGCACCATCGTGCTAGTTTAAGGCTTGTTGTTCTTGCTTCGCTAGTTTCTTCTGTAATGCTTCTCACCTCATGCGCCAATACCAGCACCGATGAAACCTTAGGCTGGTCGGAGGCAAAGCTCTACACCGAGGCGCGCAATAAGATGAATGAGAATGATTTTGATAAGTGCGGTAAGTACTTTGAGAAACTGGAGGCGCGCTTTCCATTCGGTCCCTACTCGCAACAAGCGCAAATTAACTCAGCGTATTGTTTTTGGAAGGCCCAAGAGCCCGCTCAAGCAATGGTACAAATCGATCGCTTTATTAAGTTACATCAAGGCAATCCCAATTTAGATTACGCGTATTACCTTAAAGGTCTCATCACGTTTAATGATGACTTGGGTTTTATGGGTAAGTTGACTGGACAAGATCTGAGTGAACGTGATCCGAAGGCAGCTAAGGAAGCCTTTGAATCCTTTAAGGTCGTGGTCGAACGCTTTCCCAATAGTAAATACGCGCCTGACTCGCTCGATCGCATGCGCTACATCGTCAACTCGTTAGCGGAGGCCGATGTCATTGTGGCGCGCTATTACTATGACCGTGGCGCCTATTTGGCCGCTGCGAACCGTGCCCAGCTCGTGATTCGGGATTACGACCGCGCACCCGCAGTTGAAGAAGCACTTTATATTTTGATTCAGTCCTACCGAGCCTTGGGTATGTCTGACTTAAGTTCTGATGCGATGCGCGTCTTTAAATTGAACTTTCCTGATAGTCAGATCTTTAAGACGGGTAAGCGAGTTCAGAAAGAACGCAAGTGGTGGCAGTTCTGGATCACTAAATAATTTGGATGGGTACCCGGGGTGCAATCGCGCACACCAGTTCGTAGCCAATCGTTTGGGCATGCATCGCCACATCATCCACGGGTAGGTTCTTGCCCCACAGTTCCACTTTAGTGCCAACGCTTGCCCATGGAGCGTGGGTTAGATCAATGGTTAGCATATCCATCGAGACCTGACCCGCAATCGGGCAAATTTGGGATTGGCCAGGTTCCTTGGCATGAACCCAGACCGGAGTGCCATCCTTGGCGTGGCGAGGATAGCCATCGGCATAGCCACAGGCGATGACACCAATTCGCATGGGTTGAGTTGCCCGATATCGGGATCCATAACCTACGGCGTCGCCGGGCTCTAAGTCTTGAATGGCGATGATCGAACTGGAGAGAGTCATCACCGCTTGCAAATTAGCATGGGCAATATCCGCAAACTGACCGGATGGGGAAATACCGTGCAACATAATGCCAGGACGAACCCAATCACCCAAGGCATTGCGATGCCATAAGACCGCCGCAGAATTAGCCAGCGAGGTCTCGCCCGCCAATCCATCAATCGTGCTGGCGAAGCACTCCATTTGCGCGCCCACGGACGGTTCGCGATCGATGTAATCGGCATTTGCAAAATGGGTCATGTGGTTCATGCGGTGACCAGCAGCGTGCAAGCGATGGTATGCAAGCCGGTAGGCTTCGGGACGAAAACCCAATCGGTTCATTCCGGAATTGAGTTTTAAGAAAATGGTCATGGGATGACTCTGCTTCTCAAGCCATGTGACTTGATTGGGATTATGAACCACCACATCACAGTTCAACTCAATCGCTGCCGGGATGTCCGCCTCTTGGAAAAGACCCTCCAGAAGCAAGATCCGCTTGGTCCACCCCTGGGTCCGCAACCAGCGCGCATCATCAAGATCTAAGACCGCAAAACCATCGGTTTGTGAGAGCCCTACCAGCGCCGCCTTTAAGCTATGGCCATAGGCACGGGCTTTAACCACAGACCATATGCGAGAATTACCGGCGAGTTCTCTGACCCGACTTAAATTGTGGCCTAATGCAGCAATGTTAATCGTTGCCAGAATCGGGCGCTCCAGAAATCTCCCCTTTCATGCTCTAATCCAGTAAATGAAGCAATTGTACGAATGAAACCAGGTTTTTACACCATTATGGCGGCGCAATTTTTTTCGTCGCTCGCTGATAACGCACTGCTGATTGCGGCCATCGCCCTCTTAGCCCAGCTCGCTGCCCCAGACTGGATGACCCCGCTTCTCAAACTTTTCTTCGTACTCTCGTATGTATTGTTAGCGGCCTTTGTCGCAGCCTTTGCTGACTCCCGACCCAAGGGTCAGGTGATGTTCATCACCAACACCATCAAAATTATTGGGTGTGCTGCCATGCTCTTGGGCGCTCATCCATTGGCTTCTTACGCAATCGTTGGTCTCGGAGCAGCTGCCTACTCCCCAGCCAAATACGGCATCTTGACCGAATTACTCCCCCCAGAAAAGTTGGTGGCGGCAAACGGGTGGATCGAGGGCTTAACGGTTGGCTCCATCATTGCTGGCACGGTATTGGGTGGCGTGTTAATTAGCAGCAAGGTATCCGCTTCCCTGATGAGCTTTGATTTGCCAATCATTACTACCGGTGTTGATAGTCCTGCTGAATCTGCAATCTCGATCATTATGTTTATTTACTTGATCGCAGCACTCTTTAACTTAAAGATCCCAGATACGGGAGCGCGTTACCCTGAGCAGCACCTTAACCCCATTCAGTTGACCAAAGATTTTTTTGTGGGTTTTCAT
The DNA here is from genome assembly GCA_016867965.1 of Betaproteobacteria bacterium. Classification (GTDB taxonomy): domain Bacteria; phylum Pseudomonadota; class Gammaproteobacteria; order Burkholderiales; family Burkholderiaceae; genus Polynucleobacter. The sequence continues at coordinate 6,263 of VGIH01000053.1, forward strand.
ATTCTGTGGCGTGATCGTTTAGGCCAAATCTCTTTGGCGGTAACTACGTTATTTTGGGGCGCTGGTGCGACCCTGCAGTTCATTGTGTTGAAGTGGGCTGAGACCGCGCTCAATATGAACCTCTCGCAAGGAGCTATCTTGCAAGCGGTTTCCGCCATTGGTGTTGCAGGGGGTGCAGTTTGGGCTGCATCGCGCATTCCATTGAAATCCGCTTTAAAGGTCTTACCTTATGGCGTCGTGATGGGCTTACTGGTGTGCATCATGGCCATTTACCATATTGAATACATTCCTTCGATCGTGCTCTTTAAGATCGGGGCATTGGAAGTCAACTTTAATCTCATCCCTGCCTATGCGCTTCTCATTACAGTGGGCTGGTTAGCGGGATACTTTGTCGTTCCTATGAATGCCCTCTTACAACACCGTGGTCACGTCTTACTGTCTGCGGGTCACTCCATTGCGGTTCAGAACTTCAATGAGAACCTCTCGGTACTTATGATGCTCATGCTGTATGCGCTCTTAATTTGGCTCGACATTCCTGTTCCGATTGTGATTACAGGGTTTGGTTTGGGTGTTGCGCTCACCATGTGGCTCGTGATTAAAAAACATCAAGCCAATCAGGCCGAGTACGACTCACTGCATCTGATTGGTGAGGCCAAGCACTAATTAGAGGGATTGCAATACGGAGCGAGCCAGTAATAGGTCTTGCCAGACTAAGGCTTTATCTTTTGGCCGGTTTAGGCAGTGGGCCAGATCAAAGCTTGCAATCAATGGGATATCTTGACCAGCAATCTCAAGCACGACATCGCGCAACTGGGTGAGTGGCTCTTGCTCACCACTTAATACCTGTGCAGCTTGCTCACCAAAGGCAAATGCCACGCATGGTAAATGCGTATTCGGTGTTTGCGTATTCGTTGGTGAGCGCCATTCCCATTCTTTAGGTAAGAGCCCGAGCGCCAAAATCATGTTCTGAAATAAGCGCTCTTGATCCCCGCCGGGTGCTTGACCATAAAACAGCCAATACACCTTGGGCTCTTGATTTGGAATGGCGTGTTGAGACTCGGCAGTTGGCGATGCAGTTGGCTTGGAGTCGTTCGCAGTGGAGCGCACAGACCACTCTGTGATTCCCATTTCTTTCAGGTAACGTGAGCGTTCATCAATGTGCATAGGGTTTGACTGAGGAGTCGATGTTTTTTACCATCACAATCGCGTCTTCGCGAATTCCAGAAGACGATTCTACTGGGTAATAGGCTTTGCGCCGTGCTAACTCCTCATACCCTGCCTTTTCATACAGAGCAATCGCCGCTTCATTACTTGGACGAACCTCGAGCAAGATGCGTGGGATCGACAAATTACTCGCAATTGCTTGAATAGCGCTCATGAGGCGCAGCCCCACACCCTTACCACGTAGATCGGTATCCACCGTGATGTTCAGTAGATGCAGATCATCCACCGCTGGAAGCAAAATACAGTAGGCCCATATTCGTTTACTGGGATCACTCACCTCGCGAAGGCAATATGCCCAATGGCCTGCTTGAATTGAATCGATAAAGTTCCCGCGTGACCACGGGTGACGATGGGAGTTAGCCTCAATCGCCATGACCGTATCCAGATCTGGCTCGGTCATCAACTCCAAAACGAGCTCAGCCAAGCAAATGACCGGTTGGGGCACGGCTTGCGGCTCATTACGTTCTTGGGTAGTCAAGGCGACTTTATTACGGATGTAAAGGGGTTCAAGCCGCTCGACCGAAATCACTTGGCCTACTTGGTAACGGTCTTTGGCAAGATCTAAGATGCTAAGTGCATTGGGTACCAATTGCGCATCAAACTGTCGGCCAACAAAATGATTGGCAAAGTAATCGGCGTACTCGGCCAGTGCATTTCCGGCAATTAGGTCCTCACCGTTATCTGGGATCTCAGCAGGCACCGTCAGTTGAATGGGATGAAGGGGATTAGGTTGGGTTTCATTGCGTTGATAGCGAGCCCAATACACTTCACCCATGCGGGCATCCAGAGCCATGGTGAATGTCGTATTTTGAGGCGTTTGATAGTGCTCTACAAATTGCAATGCCATGGCATCAAGACTGGTTACTGGAATGACTGGAAATTGCAAACCGGTTGATAAGCCTTGAGCAACCGCAACCGAGAGGCGCACCCCAGTGAATGCGCCGGGCCCGACTCCTACCGCAAGCGCATCAAGATCTTTAAAGCCTGCACCAAGCTGTTGAAGTAGCTCACTGCACCATGGCAAGAGATGTTGACTGGCTTTTGAACCAAGTATCTCGTGCCGATGCACAATCGGCTGATCATCAAAACATAAGGCCACCGAACACCACGAGGTCGAAGTGTCGATGGCCAAGATGCGCATGCCTAGCGTCCTAAATTTAGAATTCTTCGTACAGCGGCAGAGTTAAGAACTCCACAAAATGATCATTGGCAACCAGATCCTCAAAAATCTTGGCAGATCGGTCAAACTGTCCAACGGCACCTGAGTCTTTAACCTTCTTGAGCTCTTCACCAATAAATTGACGGACCAGCTCAAGGGTGACTTTACGACCGTCATCGAGAACCCCTTTGGGGGACCGAATCCACTGCCATACTTGTGAGCGACTGATCTCAGCGGTAGCGGCGTCTTCCATCAAATTGTGGATGGGCACACAACCATTGCCCGCCAACCAAGCGCCCATGTAATGAATACCTACGTTGATGTTGTAACGTAGTCCTGCTTCCGTAATCGGTCCTTCAGGAGCGAAGTTGAGTAAATCGGCAGCCGTTACTTGAACATCCTCGCGTTGACGATCAAATTGATTCGGCTTATCACCCAATACGGCTTTGAACTCATTCATGCATAGCTCAACCAAGCCAGGATGGGCAACCCAACTGCCGTCGTAGCCATCGGTTGCCTCGCGACGTTTATCGGTCGATACGGCAGCAAGTGCGATTGCATTCTTTTCAGGATCGTTCTTAATTGGGATGAACGCGCTCATGCCCCCCATTGATGGGGCGCCGCGCTTATGGCAGGTCTTTAATAAAAAGAGTGCATACGAGCGCATGAAAGGCGAGGTCATGGTTACCTTCACGCGATCGGCCAAGCAAAAGTTTTTATCCAGCTTGAACTTTTTAATCGCGGAGAAGATGTAGTCCCAGCGACCTGCGTTTAAACCTGCGCTGTGGTCACGCAACTCATAGAGGATCTCGTCCATCTCAAAAGTTGCGTTAATGGTCTCAACCAATACCGTCGCTTTGATGCTACCGTGCTTTATGCCAAGCTCTTTCTCAGCCATGGTGAAAATATCATTCCACAAACGTGCTTCGAGATGGCTTTCGATCTTTGGCAAATAGAAAAATGGTCCCAAGCCTCTTGCTTCCAAATACTTGCCGCTATTAAAAGTGAAGATGGCGAAATCAAAAATGCCACCCGATACGCGCTGGCCATCCACTAAGACGTGTTTCTCATCAAGATGCCAACCGCGGGGGCGAACAATTAGCGTCGCAGTTTTCTCATTGAGCTTATATTCCTTACCAAAGAGATTGAGCGCAATATCGCGGCGCGCAGCTTTCTTCAAATTAACGTGCCCTTGGACGATGTTTTCCCAATAGGGACTATTGGAATCCTCGAAGTCCGCCATATACGAATCGGCCCCTGAATTGAGCGCATTAATCACCATCTTGGCGTCAACGGGACCGGTCAGTTCAACACGCCGGGTTTCCAAAGCCTTCGGTACTGGAGCAATCTTCCAATCGCCCTCACGGATTGATTTGGTCTCAGGTAAGAAATCGAGTTTTTGACCAGCGTCTAATTTTTTCGCTAGTTCGACTCGTTTTTTGAGGAGTTCTTGACGGCGTGGCTCAAAGGCTCGATGCAATTTAGCAACAAACTCGAGGGCATCGGGGGAAACAACAGTTGCGAAATCCGGATTGAGTTTAGCTTTGAGCTCAATGCCATTGGATTCGATGGTTGGGGCGCCAGACATGAATACTCCTAATCGGTTTTAAGGATTAAATGACAAATTGATTACTATTATGCCTGATTTGTTGCACTGCACACAAATCGGGGTTTATGCCAATGCGGCAATCACATTGGGTGGTGCTTGAACTAACTCAATCAAGACTCCTTCACCTGAAAACATAAATTCTTCATTGGCTTTGGGATTAACAAAAATAATGTCATGGCCAGCCGCTCCTTTGCGGATACCGCCAGGGGCAAAGCGCAGTCCGTGCAGCGTTAACCACTCCACTGCTTTTGGTAAATCATCGACCCACAGGCCAATATGATTGAGGGGTGTTTGATGCACAGCTGGTTTTTTCTCGATATCAAATGGTTGCATCAAATCAATTTCAACCTCGTGTGGGCCGCGACCGATGGCACAAATATCCTCATCAACGTTCTCACGCTCGGATACAAAGGTATCTTTGTACTGCAGCCCAAGAAGATCAACCCACAAAGCTTTCAGTTTTTGCTTGTCCGTGCCACCAATGGCAATTTGCTGAACTCCCAGAATTTTGAATGGTCGACTCATGGTGATTACTTCGCAAACTGAATAATGATTTGATCAACCGCTAGACTTGATCCTTCACTAGCGCAGATGTCTGCCACGATGCCATCTTGCGCAGCAAATAGCGTGTTCTCCATTTTCATGGCCTCAATCACAACGAGCTTTTGACCTGCAGTGACCTTATCCCCTTTAGCCACATGCAATTTGGTTAAGAGTCCGGGCATGGGTGATAGTAATAACTTTGATGTATCAGGAGGCGCCTTGTATGGCATGCGGCGTTGTAACTCTGCCCCGAATGGACGTAAGACCACGCAGTCAAAATGCACTCCATCTTGCATCAACACATAGCCCAAGCCTGGGCGCTCCACTTGTGCACATGCCATCACCCCATCGTTTAAGCGATAGATTAATCGAATCGAACCGGGTTGCCAATCACTCTCTAAGAAATAATCCGTCATCGTGTTCTTGCCTTGATTGGCCTTGACGGATATTTGGTAACCGTGGTCACGCTGCTCAATCTTGGTGTTGAAGGAGGTCTTACCATGCATCACCACAAACTCTTGGGTAATCTTCATCTCGTGGCCCAAGAGTTGCCCTTCAAGCAATTTGGCGCGCTCCAAATACCGGCGGTGCACAAAACTGGCTAGGGCTGGTAAACGGTTGGGGTCAGTTGGTAGAACGGATTCTTTTAAGAATCCTTTGGGGAACTCTTCAGCAATGAATCCAGTATTGAACTGGCCCGATAGAAAACGTAGGTGCTGCAACAAGGCGGATTGGAATTGAATGTTTGAATGAATCCCCCGAATCACAAACTCATTGAGCGCACCGCGCATTTTGCTCATCGCTTCATCGCGATTGGCTCCATGCGTAATCAGTTTGGCAATCATGGAGTCGTAATACATCGGGATCTCACCGCCCTCATACACACCAGTGTCAACTCGTACACCATCGTTTGATGCGGGTGGCTGATATTTCACTAAGCGCCCGGTCGATGGCAAGAAGTTACGTAATGGGTCTTCCGCATTGATGCGGCACTCCATGGCCCAGCCTTTACGTGGGATTTGGTTTTGGGTAAATGCCAACTTCTCACCAGCAGCCACTCGTATCATTTGCTCAACAAGATCAAGCCCGGTAATGCATTCGGTGACCGGATGCTCAACCTGCAAGCGCGTGTTCATTTCTAAGAAATAGAAGGACTTATCCTTGCCAACCACAAACTCAACAGTACCTGCTGATTGGTAATGAACTGCTTTAGCAAGAGCAACCGCTTGCTCGCCCATGGCTTTACGGGTGGCATCGTCCAAAAAGGGTGATGGTGCTTCTTCAATCACTTTTTGATGGCGGCGCTGAATGG
>VGIH01000054.1 GCA_016867965.1 Betaproteobacteria bacterium
AAGAAAGCAAATACATACGCTGGGCCGCTACCTGATAAAGCGGTCACGGCATCCATCAAAGATTCATTGGCCACCCAGATAACTTTACCAACGGCAGAGCAAATGGTTTGGGCATATTGCCGTTGTTGCTCATTGACGCTAGTAGGAGCAAATAAACCAGTGATTCCTTGATTAATCAGGGCAGGGGTATTGGGCATGGCGCGTATGCATGCTGAATATGCAAGCCAGCGTGACATATCGCTAATTTGGATACCAGCCGCTATGCTCAGAATCACAGGACCATGTGCGACGAGTTGTAAGTGCTTAGCGAGCTCAGTGGCTACAGTCTTAAAGTCTTGAGGCTTGATGGCTAAGACAATGATGTGCGCTGATCTGATGATCTGCTGAGCGTCGCCTATCCCAGCATAGGTTGAAATCGAAAAATCGTGCTCAAGCCGTTTGGCAGTTTGAGTTTGCGGTTCAATGACACCGATGGACTTTGGGTCGGCACCTTGCTGCAACAGGCCACCAATGATGGCCCTTGCCATATTGCCACCACCAATAAATACGGTATTCATCGGCTGGGTATTTGTCATGACTCTATCTTAGCGCTTAGTTTGCGCTCTCCAAATATTGCACTACCAACGCGCACCATCGTTGCACCCTCGGCAATTGCTGCCTCAAGATCATCCGACATTCCCATGGACAGGGTATCAAAGTCTTCAAAACCAGGCACTTTTTGGGTTTGCATCCGGATATCCTCAAATAAGTGCCGTAGGGCCGCAAAGGCCTCACGTTGTTCCGCCTCATTCGTTCTAGGAGCCGGGATAGCCATTAGTCCACGCAACACCAAACCCGGAAGGGAGGACACGACCTTGCAAAGATCTAAGGTTTCATTTGGCATCACACCCGATTTACTTTCTTCTTGACTGATATTGACTTGAACGCATGCTTGAAGGGGGCCCAGACGACTATGGGCTTGCCGTTGATCCGAGAGGCGTTGCGCAATTTTCTCGCGATCAATGGTATGAATCCAATCAAAGTGTTCGGCAATCTCAGACGTTTTATTGCTTTGTACCGGACCAATGAAATGCCACTCAAGCCATGGGCGCAATTGATCAAGTCGCTTAATCTTCTCAACCGCCTCTTGTACATAATTTTCACCAAAGGCTTTTTGACCAGCATGCATGGCTTCCTCAATCGCAGTAGTCGGGAAGGTTTTGCTAACTGCAATTAACTCGAGCGATTCCGGGTCACGACCAAAGTGTTCAGCCGCTGCATCGATACGATGCCGAACAGCCATTAAGCGATCAGTAATTCGGCTCATGGATTTTTTGACAATAGTTGATCAATGATTTCAATCCAATGGCGCACGGGAAGATGATCTTGATGCAAATGACTAATGCAACCAATGTTGCTAGAGACAATCGTCGTCGCACCTGATTGAGTACAAGCCGCCTCAAGATTTTGTAGTTTTTGCGATCGTAATTGCTCAGAAAGATCAGCTTGCAATATTGAGTAGGTACCAGCTGAGCCACAGCATAGGTGACTATCCGCACACAAATTTACTGAAATTCCTAAGCCTTCGAGAAGGCCTTCAACTTTTCCACAGATTTGTTGACCATGTTGCAACGTACACGGTGGGTGATAAACCACACCAGGCTTTGGATGCGTGCCAATTTGGTTTATTAATGCATCTTTAAACTCAGGAAGGAGCTCCGAAACATCTTTGCATAATTGCGAGACACGCTTTGCTTTCTTTGCATAGGCAGGGTCATCTGCTAACAAATGACCGTAGTCTTTGACCATGACCCCGCAGCCCGATGCATTCATCACAATCGTTTCGGCTAAATCCTTACCATTCTCAATCAATGGCCACCAAGCATCGATATTGCGCTTTGCATCCTCTAAACCACCAACTTGGTCATTGAGGTGATACCGGAGTGCGCCACAACAGCCCGCTTTGGCAGCACTGATTAATTGAATGCCAAGTGCATCGAATACACGGACTGTGGCATGGTTGATGTTTGGCAACATGCCGGGTTGCACACACCCATCAAGCAACACCATTTTGCGGGAATGTTCTTTAGTCGGTTTGTGACCGGCAGGTAAGCCCTGTGGTACTTTGCGAGCGATGGAGGCTGGCATTAAAGGCCGCATGATGCGACCTATCTGCATCGCCGAATCAAATAAAGGTTTGTTCGTTAACCCCTCCTTTAACAGCCAGCGTATCAATTTTTGTCCAATGGGGCGTGGTGCCGTCTTCTCTTCAGCCCATTTACGGCCGATATCCACTAACTTGCCATATTCCACACCGCTCGGACATGTACTTTCGCAATTTCGACACGTTAAACAACGATCTAAATGGGTTCTGGTCTTTTCAGTGGGCGCCTGACCCTCAGCCATCTGCTTGATTAGATAAATGCGACCACGAGGCCCATCTAGCTCATCGCCTAATAATTGATAGGTTGGACAGGTTGCCGTACAAAAACCGCAGTGCACGCATTTACCCAAAATACGTTTTGCTTCAATACCGAGAGGGGTATTGATGAACTCAGGGGCTAATTTTGTTTCCATACTTAAGGTAAGCGCCCAGTGGTAAATACACCAAAGGGATCAAAGGAGTGCCGCAACCGTTTTTGAACCATTTCTAATCCTGCAGTGAGAGGGTTTGACTCTAAACGCGTAAACCGTTCAATTGTTACTGTGCTCATTAATCGAAAGCATGTCACATGACCGCCATGCTTCAACGCTAGATCTTGCAATGCCTTTACTGTCGATTCATTGGCAGGACCTTGTATCCAGCGCTCTTGTCCGTGCCATTCCATAATGATTTTTGGTGAGCAGTCCTTGGGCAACTCCAGTGCTGGGCAGTTGGCTGGCAAGGAGAGTCGCCAAAGGGCATGGTGATTTGGCATTTGGTTAAACCAAGAAAGCTGCTGCTCCCGAAGATTGCGCCAAAATAGATCAGCCTCTGAGTCATCGAGTGCGGTAGCGCCTATTCGATCTTGCATCATTTGACTGGCCGATATGACTGCCGCCTTCGCCCCTGCCAACCGAATTGTTAGCTCACCCTCACCACGTGCATCGCCAATCCAAGCGCTGGCATTGAGAGGTAATGGTTGTCCAGCCCATTCATTTAGGATCTTTAATGCATTGGCAGCACTCATCATGCAACGAAGACTCGCAGTTGCAGCAGGTTTTGGTAGCACTTTTACGGAGGCCTCTAAAAGTAGGGCAAGCGTTCCTAGTGAGCCAGGTAGAAGGCGTGATACATCGTAACCGGCGACATTTTTCATGACCTTGCCACCAAAAGAGAGATCTTCACCGCGACCATCCATGAGTCGGGTTCCCAAAACAAAGTCTCGTAAATTGCCAACACTAATGCGAGCGGGGCCTGCGAGACCCGCAGCAATGACGCCTCCGAAGGTCGCATGATCACCAAAGTGAGGGGGTTCAAATGGCAGGATCTGATTATTTTTTGCTAACGTTGACTCGATCTCGGCAATGGGTGTGCCAGCGCATGCCGTAATTACTAGCTCTTCAGGTTGGTAGTCCAGAATTCCTTGATATGGCGCTGTATTCATTATTGAAGCTTGGCTTGGGTTGCCGTACCAGGATTTTGTATTGCCACCTTGTATGGATAGAGTTTGATTCTGTTTACCAGCCTCAATGATTTGCTCACGAAACTGCGAGAGTACTGTTTCGTTCATGCCTAGAAGCGCTCCAGCTCGGGATGTGGCAATACGCCACCGCTTACACGCATCCGTCCGTACTCCGCACAACGATTGAGGGTTGGGATCGCTTTATCAGGATTTAAAAGACGATCTGGATCAAATGCCGCTTTAACACCCCAAAAACGCTCACGCTCTTGTTCACCAAATTGCACACACATGGAATTAATCTTCTCAATACCTACCCCATGCTCCCCAGTGATGGTGCCTCCAAGTTCAACACAGGCCTCCAGAATTTCAGTACCAAATTCTTCAGCACGGTGCCACTCATCCGGGTCGGCGCCATTAAATAAAATCAGAGGATGCATATTGCCATCGCCCGCATGAAAGACATTGAGGCAACCAAGACCATACTTAGCCTCCATGCCCTTAATGCGTTTTAGAAGCGTTGCAATATGGCGCCTTGGAATAGTTCCATCCATACAGTAATAGTCTGCTGCAATTCGTCCTGCGGCTGGGAAGGCATTCTTGCGACCACTCCAAAAACGTAAACGCTCCGCTTCGCTCTCGGATACTTGAATACGACTAGCCCCTTGCTTTTCTAGCACGGCATTCATGCGTGAGATTTCTTCTTCGACTTCTTCGGGTGTTCCATCCGATTCGCAAAGCAGGATTGCTTCTGCGTTGAGATCGTAACCAGCGTGCACAAATTCTTCAACAGCGCGTGTGGTTGGTTTATCCATCATCTCTAAGCCAGCCGGAATAATTCCAGCAGCAATAATAGCGGCCACAGCGTTGCCACCTTTTTCAATATCATCAAAGCTCGCCATAATGACTCGCGCTAATTTTGGCTTGGGAACAAGTTTCACGGTGATCTCAGTGACGATGCCAAGCATTCCCTCGCTACCAATCAATACGGCGAGTAAATCCAATCCTGGTGAATCAGGTGCCATGCTGCCAAATTCCACAACATCACCACTCATGAGGACGGCGCGAACGCGCAATACATTGTGCAGGGTCAAGCCATACTTCAGGCAGTGCACGCCACCCGAGTTCTCATTGACATTTCCGCCAATCGAGCATGCAATTTGTGACGATGGATCAGGTGCATAGTACAAGCCATGCTTTGCCACTGCCTCCGAGATAGCAAGGTTTCGGACCCCGGGTTGGACAACTGCCGTGCGCGTAAAAGGGTCAATATGCAAAATCTTTTTAAACTTTGCTAACGATAAGACCAAGCCTTGCTCAATTGGCATCGCGCCACCCGAGAGACCGGTACCCGAGCCACGCGGTACAACAGGTATTCCTAGATCTTTGCAGGCCTTCAAAATGTTGACCACTTGCCCTTCGTTTTCAGGAAGCGCAACGGCGAGGGGCATTTTACGATAGGCCGCCAAGCCATCGCATTCATAGGGAATGGTGTCCTCGGGCTGCCAAAGCAGGGCATCATCCGCTAGAAAAGGCCGTAAGGCATTGACCAAAATAGCCTGTTTAGCCTGTAAAGATTGGATTTCCGCAGAGGAAGAGGGTGCATTCATTCGCCTATTTTAGCCATTTACCTATAATTTGTTTATGGGAAATCGACTATCAAAAATTGCAACCCGAACCGGTGATGCCGGCATGACTGGCCTTGGGGATGGCAGCCGCGTCGAAAAGGATCATTTGCGCATCTGCGCCATGGGCGATGTGGATGAGCTGAACTCACAAATAGGGGTTTTGATGACCGAAGAGCTCCCTCCATCCATTGCTTCTGATCTTCAGGCATTGCTGTTGCGAGTCCAACATGATTTATTTGATTTGGGTGGGGAGCTATGCATTCCAAATTACACCCTATTAAAAATTGAGCAAGTTGAGCAACTGGATACATGGTTGGCGCATTACAACGCTAACCTTCCGCCGTTAAAAGAATTTATCTTGCCAGGAGGGACCCGTGCAGCAGCTCAGGCACATGTCTGTCGAACGGTCTGTCGACGCGCTGAGCGCTCGATTGTTAAATTAGGTTGGGTCGATCCAATAGCCGACTCCCCCCGTCAATACGTTAATCGTTTATCTGATCTTCTATTTGTGATTGCTCGGGTTTTAAATCAGGCTGCTGGTGGTCAGGACGTACTTTGGAAGAATCAAAATAAACCACAAGACAGTTAAATAAAAAACGCGGCCTTGAGCCGCGCTTATTATTAAATACGGTGACTAGGAACGTCGCCGCTGACGAACTGCCTGTGCAAGACGCTCGAGCACTTTCACAGAATCATCCCAATTGATGCATGCATCAGTAATACTCTTGCCATATTCCAATTGCTTAGGATCATCCTTGCCGGGTGTGAACTTCTGAGTACCGGCATTCAAATGACTTTCAATCATGACACCGAAAATTTTACGGGATCCGCGCTCGATTTGTTCAGCAATATTACTTGCAACATCAATTTGCCGTTGATGCTGTTTACTTGAATTAGCATGAGAGAGATCGACCATTAAAGAAGCTGGTAACTTTGCTGCTTCTAGTTCAGCACATGCTGCCTCAACATACTTTGCTTCGTAATTGGGTTCTTTGCCGCCGCGCAGAATCACGTGACAGTCTTTATTTCCCTTGGTTTCAACGATTGCAACCTGACCATTTTTATGAACCGATAAAAAATGATGTGGTCGATGCGCTGCTTGAATCGCGTCCGTCGCAATTTTGATATTGCCATCCGTGCCATTCTTAAAGCCGATCGGCGCAGACAGTCCAGAGCTGAGTTCACGGTGAACTTGACTCTCTGTGGTTCTTGCGCCGATTGCACCCCACGAAATTAGATCGGCAATGTATTGGGGTGAGATTACATCGAGAAATTCACTGCCGGCTGGCATGCCCAGGCGATTAATTTCCATGAGCACTTGGCGTGCAATACGCAGACCTTCTTCAATCTTAAAACTCTCATCGAGATAGGGGTCGTTGATGAGCCCCTTCCAGCCAACCGTAGTGCGGGGTTTCTCAAAATAGACGCGCATGACGATTTCAAGATCATCGGCTAGGCGAGTACGCTCCTTCATAAGGCGTTGACAGTACTCCAGTGCTGCGGAAGGATCATGGATTGAGCAAGGGCCAATGATGACTAAAAGACGATCATCTTTGCCATGAATCAGGTTCCGAATCTTTTCCCGAGTGCGCCCGATCAATTTTTCAGTCGGTGTGCCTACGATTGGAAAAAACCGAATCAAATGCTCGGGGGGCGGTAAAACAGTAATGTTACCGACTCGTTGATCATCGGTCGCAGAGGTTTTATCTAAGCTTGCGTACCAGTTTTCTTGGGGGGTATGGGGTTTTGTACTCATACCCTCTATTCTAAAGCCTGATAGAGATCAATAGAGGCGCATGCAAATCAAGCTGTGCCCCCAACGGTCATTTCATCAATGCGCAAGGTTGGCTGGCCTACGCCAACAGGGACACTTTGCCCTTCTTTACCGCACACTCCCACTCCACTATCCAGACGAAGGTCATTGCCAATCATGCTCACTTGCTTGAGGGATTCTGGGCCGTTACCAATAATGGTTGCCCCTTTGACGGGATATTGGATCTTGCCTTTTTCTACCCAATACGCCACTGAAGCAGAAAATACAAATTTGCCACTTGTGATGTCGACTTGCCCACCACCAAAGTTAACTGCATAAAGACCGCGATCAATGCTTGCCACAATTTCTTCTGGATCATAGTGACCCGATAGCATGTAAGTGTTGGTCATGCGAGGTAGGGGTAACGAGGCAAAACTCTCACGGCGTCCATTGCCCGTCAGCGGCATTCCCATCAAGCGGGCATTCAGACTGTCTTGAATGTAGCCCTTTAAAACACCGTCCTCAATGAGGGTGGTGCATTGCGTAGGCGTACCCTCATCATCCATATTGAGTGAGCCGCGTCGTCCACTGAGTGTTCCATCATCAACTACCGTAACACCTTTGGCGGCTACACGCTGGCCAATGCGTCCAGAAAACGCAGAAGATCCTTTACGATTAAAGTCTCCCTCAAGACCGTGGCCAATAGCTTCATGAAGCAGCACACCAGGCCAGCCCGGGCCCATTACAACGGTCATTGGGCCCGCAGGTGCTGGACGGGAATCCAGATTCAGGAGAGCCTGATCAACTGCTTCATCGACCCACTGATCGATATGATGAGCATCAAAAAAACCGTAGTCGGCGCGCGCTCCACCGCCAGCAGAGCCGGATTCTCGGCGACCATTTTGCTCAGCAATGACATGGATGGATACTCGCACAAGAGGGCGAATATCGGCAGCTAATAAGCCATTCGAGCGAGCTACCATGACGACATCAAATTCACCAGCAAGACTGGCCATGACTTGGATGATGCGTGGGTCACGCGCTTTGGCGCGCCGTTCAATTCCCTCAAGCAGTGCAATCTTTTCTGGAGGTGTTAAAGAGTCCAAGGGGTTGAGGGCGCTGTAAAGCGATGAAATACCATGCGCAGATGCCAAAAGAGGAGTGCGGACTTTGACTTTGCCACCTTTTGGGCCAATGACGCGAGTAGCATGTGCAGCCTTTAATAAAGCTTCAGAACTAATCACATCCGAGTAGGCAAATGCCGTTTTGTCGCCTGAGATCGCACGAATACCAACACCTTGATCAATATTAAAACTACCAGATTTAACAATCCCTTCCTCTAAACTCCACTGCTCACTCCGAGTGTGTTGAAAATACAAATCGGCATCATCTAAGCGATGCGCATGCATGACCCCAAAAAGTTGATCAAGGTCAGAGGTGCTCAAGTCATTGGGCTTAAGCAAAAAAGAATAGGCAATATCGAGCGCCTCTTGCGGGCTTGCTGATGTTGCAATATGTGGGATAGCGAGTGAGTTCATGGTATTTTTTAGACAAGCTTACGATGTTTGAGGGCGGGTAGCTTTGAACGTACTTCTTTGAGTGCAGTTGAGTCTAGCTCACCGAGCACACAGCCTTCCCCTGTGGCAAGTTCAGAAACAATGTTGCCCCAGGGATCGACCAACATGGATTGACCCCAAGTGCGACGTTGATTTTGGTGAAGACCACCTTGAGCAGATGCTAAAAAGTAGCATTGGTTTTCAATGGCCCGAGCACGTAGCAAAATCTCCCAATGGTCCTTGCCGGTCGTGTGGGTAAATGCAGCCGGAATCACTTGGCAGTCAACCTCGGCATGCTGACGATATAGCTCTGGAAATCGGAGATCGTAGCAAATACTTAGGCCAAATACCCACTCATTACCTTTATGAGAAATATGAACCGTAGTTATTTGACTGCCTGCTTCAATCGTTTCAGATTCTTGATAGCGTTCATGCGAAGTCTGAAAACCAAATAAATGAATCTTGTCATAACGTGCGATGCAATGACCTTCTGGATTAAATACCAAGCTTGCATTAAGAACTTTTAGAGGGTCGCTTGCTGCCAGCGGTATGGTTCCAGCAATTAAGAAGACTTGATACTTCTGAGCAAAGTTTTGCAGCGCATCTTGAATGGGGCCATCACCAAATGACTCCCGCACTTTTACTTTATCGGTATCCGCAAGACCCATTAAGCAAAAATATTCAGGAAGAGCAACGACCGCCGCACCTTGGTCAGACGCATTTTTGATCAGTCGTTCAGCCGCACGGAGATTGTCTGCCAAATTAGCAGATGAAATCATCTGAATTGCAGCGACTGTTAATTTTTTTGCCATACCCGCTAATACTAAAGCTTTAGCGACTAATTGGCAGTTGCTGGAGTGCTTGGGACAGGTTTTGTTGGGGTTGGGGGCATCTTTTGCTCTCGCAGCAGATTTCGAGAGCGAATAGTCTCGAGCACTTTGGGATCTAATGGCTGGCCATTTTGGTCCAGTGGGATCACGTCTGGCTTATCCCAGCTTCCCTGCACCAAATAATCGGTCTGAAGTGTTCGATTAAGTTGATTGCTGATTAAATATTGACCAATCAGAGCGCTAGCTCCAATAATTGGGTTGACAGCAAAGAGCGCTAATGCACCAGCAGTTGCATCAATTGTGGGGAAGATGGTAATTCGTAAATCTTGGGTTTGTTTGGGAATATTCACGAGACCGCTAGTGGTAACTCGAGCTTGATTGAGTTGCATAGTGAAGTTTTGCGTTCTGGCAATACCATTTCGTAGAACAAAATCACCAGACAGCGCATTGAAGCTTGTTCCAGCGGTAACTACATTACCCAAGCTACCTTGCAGGTCGAAGGTTACAAATTTCAATAAGCTTTGCAAACTAAACACCCCAATAATTTTGGCAAAACCAGAATCGACTTGAAGCAGTCGACCATTTTCTAGATTGATCTTCACATTGCCGGCTAGAGTATCAAAGGAAGGATCGTATGGAGGACCGCTCCAATCCAATTTGGCATTAATTATTCCCTTACCGCCCTCAACTGCTTTGGGGCTGCCCCAGTAGGCAACGACCGTGCCCAAATCTTTAACTTGGGAGTTAACATCTACTAAAACATGTTCGTTATTGCCTTGCTGATCGCTGGTCCACTCCCCGGTAATCCGTGAAGTTGCGCTTGGGTTGTTAATGATGAGACTTTCAATTGTGATACGGTTTGTGCCGTTGCGCGTCTTGATCGCGATCGCGCCAGGCTTATATTGATTGAAATTAAAGTCATCAATACTAAGATCAAGTTCAGGAATTGCATTGAGCGAGACCTCCTTGCTAGTGGATACGTCTGAATTCGCTGGATTTGGTAATTTTGGAGGAATATGCAAACGAACCAACTTACCCTTTAAAAGATCGGCATTTTTTCTCTCTTGATACTGTACATCGCCCTCAAGGTTGGGAGACTTCAAATTGACCTGCCATGCATTGCTACCTAATTTAGCGCTAACACTCAGATTGGGCCATGAGCGATTCATGGCAATCGCTTGATTGATGCGTGCAGTAACGATGCGAAGGCCATCGGCACTATTCTCAGAGCCAGCTATGGGAGGAGTTTTATTAGTGCGATTACTTGCTCCGCTCGAAAATAAAAGTCGATGCCAGGCATCAATATTGAGATCGTTCGCTTGCAGATTGAGACCAAGGCCGCGCTCAGGAATGATGGCCGTAGCCCCAACTCCAATTCCATGCGCCACTATGCCGTCGGCACCCTGTTTTCCCTGTAAGGTAATTATTTTTCCAATTTGTGCTGACCATTGTGCAGTCCCCTTCGATGTTCCCTCGCTAGCAGTGGATTGATATCGAAAAACCCCATTTAGTTTGTTGCCCTTTTTGATGCTAAGCGGTTCAGGAAGGGTGGTGCTTAGGCCATTGAAATCTAAGTCGAGATTAAGATCTGTTGTGTTACTGGTAATGCCTAACTTACCTTTAAATCCAACTTTGCCATCTAAGCCCCTCAAGAGTTGTTGCGATTGGCGGCCTACTTGATTAGCATAGTGACGTTCAAGACGATCTAGATCAATCGTTCCATTGAGGTCATACAGATCTTGTTTGGTTTGGGATTGCGCTGTGTTGTAGCGCATGTTGACTGTTCCACCAAAAAATTCAGCGCTTACCTGTTCAAAGCGGGGTAAGTCCTCGGTGATACGAACCGTACCCTTTACTAGATTAAATGGGGCAAGATCAGACCAAACGACGACATTGTTGTCCAAGTTTAGCAAAGCGTTTAATTTAAGGTCGTCGGTATTTTGTAAGGGTAAAAGAAGTTCTAAATCGAGTTTTGCGGGCCCGGATAACTTCAGGTTTTTTGCTAGTTCTGGGCGCGATAGAAGGACTGGTGTTGTTCTAAGATAGTCCATCGTTTCATTGATCGGGCCCGAAATGTTTCCTTTGAGATTGAGGACGGCCTTTGCGCTCGAAACGTTCGGAATTTCTGCATTGACACTCTGAACTTGTAGACTTTGATAGAGAGCATC
>VGIH01000055.1 GCA_016867965.1 Betaproteobacteria bacterium
CCATTGCACCTGAACTGATCCTGGCTTTTGTTGCCAGTGATTTGCTTTTGACCAGCGCCTTCATTAAAGAAAAGAGCGGTCATGAAGCAAATGATGTATTTCATGCGCCACGCGCTGCATCCTTTGTGTATTTCTGTTCCTGCTTACTCTTAATTGGCTTGGGTGTGGTGTTTTTGAGCAGAATGGTTGATCTGCCGTACGTTGCCATGGTCGGTCTGTTCCAGTCTGATCCGATTGCCAATCTGCTCAAAGCAGGGTGCTGCTTTGCGCTACTGATAAGCCTGATTTACTCCAAGCAGTATTTAATTGATCGAGGGCTATTCCGACCTGATTTCTTGGTCCTCACCTTATTTGCCCTCTTAGGGCAATTGGTTTTGATTTCCGCATCGAACCTGATTACCCTCTACCTTGGTCTTGAGTTGATGGCTTTGTCGACCTATGGTTTGGTAGCAATGCGCCATTCTAGCGGCCTATCCTCCGAAGCTGCGATTAAGTACTTTGTATTGGGTGCCTTGGCATCTGGATTCTTACTCTATGGCATGTCGATGATCTATGGCGTGACCGGATCCCTCGATCTTCTAGAGATCTTGCGTTCACTCCTCGATCCCCGGATTAATCACCTCATTATGGCCTTTGGTCTCGTCTTTATTATGGCTGGTGTTGCCTTTAAGTTTGGCGTGGTGCCATTTCATATGTGGGTGCCTGATGTGTATCAAGGCGCTCCGACCGCGGTCACCTTATTGATTGCAGCAGCTCCAAAACTTGCTGCCTTCGCTCTGTTATTCCGCCTATTGATTAATACTTTATTACCGCTGATCTCTGATTGGCAGCCGATGTTAATGATTCTTGCGGTTCTGTCCTTAGTGATTGGCAATATCACTGCGATCGCTCAAACCAATATCAAGCGGATGTTGGCGTACTCAGCGATTGCACAGATGGGCTTTGTGCTGCTTGGCATGCTCTCGATTTTTGATGATCACGCCTTTAGTGCCTCGATGTTCTATGTAATTGCCTATGTGATCACTACTTTAGGCACCTTTGGTTTGCTGATGGTCTTATCGCGCAAGGGCTACGATTGCGACACCCTGGAAGGTTTGAAGGGTCTCAATCGCAAGCACCCATGGTATGCCTTTATTGGCCTCATCATGATGTTCTCCTTGGCTGGGGTACCTCCCACCTTGGGCTTTGCCGCCAAGCTCTCTGTTTTAGAAGCATTGGTTGATGCTAATTACATCGCCTTGGCTGTGATTGCGGTGATTGCATCGCTGATTGGTGCTTTCTATTACTTGCGCGTAGTGAAGGTGATGTATTTTGATGAACCCAGCCATGAGCATTCGGTGACTGGTTCAGGGATTGCAAAAGGGGTATTGGGTCTCAATGGCTTAATGGTTCTCCTCTTGGGTGTATTCCCGGCAGGCCTCATGGCTCTTTGCCTCAATATCATGCGCAATACCCTCGTCGGTTCTTAATTGTTTGGGTATGAGCGAGAAATCGTTTCAAGAGCTCGCGCATACCGATGATCATTTAGTTGAGAAGCGCATATCGGGAGAGGATGTCTACAGCGGCATCTTTTTAAAGATGAAGCGTGACACCGTATTGTTGCCCGATGGGCAACAAGCACTGCGTGAGTATCTTGAGCATCCGGGCGCAGTCGCCATTTTGCCAATCCTGGAGGACGGACGCATTTTAGTGGAGCGTCAATACCGCTATCCCATCGAGCAAGCTGTGATTGAGATTCCGGCTGGGAAGCTTAATGTGGGGGAGGACCCCTTACTCTGTGCACAACGGGAGTTGCAAGAGGAAACTGGCTATGTCGCAAAACGATGGAGTAAGATTCGGCGGATTCATCCGGTGATTTCATATTCCACCGAGTTCATCGATATTTATTTGGCAGAGGGTTTAACGGCAGGCCCGGCGCGTCTTGATGCTGAAGAGTTTTTGGATGTCTTTGCAGCGCCCCTTGAGGAGTTGATCGAGTGGGTTGAGAACGGCACAATTACGGATGTGAAGACCATCATCTCGCTGTACTGGCTCGATCGCCAACGGCGACTGCGTTAAGGGCTTAAAATGGCAATATCGACAAATATGTCATATTGCTATTGATTATCCAACCTTTATCCCCATCTGCTTTCCATGAAAGTCTATAACTTAGCGTGCGATCTCGAACATCATTTTGAGGGGTGGTTTGCCTCTGAGAATGACTTTTTGTCGCAACAAGCTGGTGGTACTTTATGCTGCCCGGTCTGCGATAGCGCCCATGTCAGCCGCCTACCATCCGCCCCTCATATTGGTGGCAAAGCAAGCAGTGATGAGCCAGTGTCTGCTGAACCAAGTCAAAGTATTGCCTTATCTAATGCGGATCATGGTCAGCTCGAGCGCCAAATTCAAGCAACGTTCATGAAAGCGATGCGGGACTTGGTAGGCAAATCAGAGGATGTTGGTGCTTCATTTGCCGAGGAGGCCCGAAAGATTCATTACAAAGAGTCGCCCGAGCGCAGTATTCGGGGGCAGACCAGTGCCGATGAAGTGATGGCATTACGAGAAGAGGGGATTGATGTCCTTGCGCTTCCAGAAATGCCAGCCCTCAAAAATACTTTGCAATAGTGACAGCTTCTTGATCACTGTTTTGTAAAGGGCTCCATGGAAGAGCTGGGTTTTTGGGTTGGCATTATTGCATCCGCAGCATTTGCGGTTACGGGCGTCTTAGCAATTTCTGATCGAGGCGTTGATCTCTTTGGTGTTCTAGTTCTTGGCATCATCACGGCGATCGGTGGCGGTACGATTCGGGATGTGATTATGGGAGTGCCCGTGTTTTGGGCCGATGCGCCCATTTATATTCTGGTAGCAGCGATTGCTAGCATTATTACATTCTATGCAGAGTCGACCTTATCTCAACCTCAGTTGTATAAGGCCATTCTTTACATCGACGGCTTAGGCGCAGCCCTTTTTGGAATTCAGGGTGCCGATAAAGCCTGGCATTATGACTTTGGTGGATCGGCAGCAGCCATCATCTTGAGTGTGGTCACTGCGATTGGTGGGGGATTGATTCGGGATGTATTGGTAGGACGCAAAACCTTATTGATGTCCTATGAGCTCTATGCGATTCCGGTATCACTCGGTTGCACGCTTTATGTACTTTTATTGAACTATTTCCCCAAATATGCTTTTTTTGGATTCATTGGATGCATCATATTGATTTTTGTATTTAGGTCGGCCGCTATCTACTGGAATCTCAAGGTTCCAGTAATGTTTATTTCACGCAAAAAATAAATAACCGATTTTATTTGGAGGTGGGCATGACAAACTCTGCCCCCTTGGAAATACTCTCAGGCCAGCGTTGCATGACACTCTTTTGTTTGGTGTAAAAACGCACACCTTCTTTGCCATACGCATGGGTATCGCCAAATAAGGAACGCTTCCAACCGCCAAAACCATGCCAAGCCATTGGCACAGGAATGGGCACATTAATACCCACCATGCCAACCTGAACCCGCCGTGCAAATTCTCGGGCGATATTGCCATCACTAGTAAAGCAGGCTACGCCATTGCCATACTCATGCGCATTAACTAGATCGAGTGCTTCACTGAAGTTCGCAACGCGTACGCATGATAGGACGGGCCCAAAGATTTCTTCTTTGTAGATGGTCATATCCGGGGTGACCTGATCAAAGAGGGTGCCCCCGAGCCAGAATCCATTTTCATAGCCGGAAACCTTGAGTCCACGACCATCAACTAATAGTTTGGCACCACCACTCACACCTTTATCGATATAGCCAGTAATGCGCTCAAGCGCAGCCTTGGTCACAATCGGACCCATTTCAGCATCGAGCTCAAGCCCATTTTTTACCTTGAGGGTCTTGGTGCGCTCAATCAATTTGGGCATGACTTTCTCAGCAGCATCTCCAACGAGTACGGCAACCGAGATGGCCATGCAACGCTCACCAGCAGATCCGTATGCGGCGCCAACCAAGGCATCAACGGCTTTATCAATATCGGCATCGGGCATCACGACCATATGGTTCTTGGCACCACCTAAGGCCTGAACGCGTTTACCAAAGTGGGCACCACGCTCGTAAATGTAATTAGCGATTGGTGTGGAACCCACGAAACTCACTGCGCGGACCTCGGGATTTTCTAGGAGCGCATCAACCGCCTCTTTATCGCCTTGCACCACATTAAATACGCCATCGGGAAGACCCGCTTCTTTTAGGAGGCGTGCTAATAGCAAAGAAGCTGATGGATCGGTTGGGCTGGGCTTGAGGATGAAGGTGTTACCGCAAGCAATTGCGACGGGGAACATCCACATCGGCACCATGACCGGAAAATTAAAGGGCGTAATGCCAGCAACCACACCGAGAGGTTGGCGCATCACCCAGTTATCGATGTCGGTTGAGACCTGTTCGGTGTAATCGCCTTTGAGGAGTTCAGGAATGGCAGTAGCAAATTCCAGAATCTCAATTCCACGAGTGACCTCGCCTTGTGCGTCGGTGAACACCTTGCCGTGCTCAGCGGTGATGATAGCTGCTAGTTCATCGCGGTGACGATTTAATAGTTCTAAGTATTTAAATAGGATGCGAGCACGCCGCAGTGGAGAAGTATTGGCCCACGCTGGAAACGCAGCCTGTGCAGCTGCAACCGCTTGATTGACATCGGCCTTACTGGCCAATGCCACGCGGCGCGAGATGCTACCAGTGGCAGGGTTATAGACATCAGCAAAGCGACTGCCTTGGGGCAGGACCATCTGACCACCAATGTAATGAGCAATATCTTCTTTAATTTCAGAGGCTTGAGGAGCATTCATGGTATGGGTGTCTCGTGAAAATAGGCGGTTGGCAATTAAGTGACTTACCAACGCATTGGTTATCAAAGCTGTTGGTATCATTTTAA
Source organism: Betaproteobacteria bacterium (assembly GCA_016867965.1). Taxonomy (GTDB): domain Bacteria; phylum Pseudomonadota; class Gammaproteobacteria; order Burkholderiales; family Burkholderiaceae; genus Polynucleobacter. The sequence continues at coordinate 4,888 of VGIH01000055.1, forward strand.
TCGTTTCAGATAAACCCGTAAGCGGGTCACTCCCTCACCCTAATCCAACACACCGCCTATGAGCCTCCTCTTTTCTCAATATTCACTTCCAGCCCCCAAAGGATCTCTAACGTTGGCCAATCGGGTGGTAGTAGCTCCAATGTGCCAATACTCAGCATATGAGGGTCAGGCGACCGATTGGCATCTGATGCACTGGGGTAATTTACTCAATAGTGGCGCCGGACTTTTTATCATCGAGGCTACTGCAGTGAGCCCCGAGGGCAGAATCACTCCTTATTGCTTGGGGCTATGGGATCAAGCAACCCAAAATGCATTGCATACTATCTTAAAGCGAGCCAAACAATTAGCACCTAAGACCTCGGTGTTCATCCAACTGGCGCATGCTGGTCGTAAAGCATCGAGTGCAGCCCCATGGCAAGGCGGTCAGCTATTACCAATGACTCAAGGTGGCTGGGAAACACAAGGGCCTTCCGATATTCCGCAATTGGAGGGCGAGCGACCACCGCATGCCTTGAAGGTGGAGGAGATGCATAAGATCATCGATGACTTTGTCATTGCAGCCAAGCGGGCAGAAGAAATTGGTATCGATGGTATTGAGCTTCATGCTGCTCACGGATATTTACTCCATCAATTTCTATCACCGATTGCCAATCAACGGAGTGACCAATACGGTGGATCGCTTGAGAACCAGATGCGTTTTGTCTTGGAGTTATTTGCAGCAGTCCGTGCTCAGTGGCAGGGCGTATTAGGAGTACGTCTCTCTGCAAGCGATTGGATTGAGGGTGGCTGGTCGCTTGATGAGTCCATCGAGCTAACCAAACAACTCCAAGCGCTGGGATGCGATTACATCCATGTCTCTTCGGGGGGAATCTCTCCAAAGCAGCAAATCAAGTTAGGGCCAAGCTACCAAGTGCCATTTGCGAAAGCGATTAAAGCTGCAACTGGGATGCCAACCATGACCGTTGGTCTCATCACTGATCCAAAGCAAGCAGAGGCCATCCTCGAAAACCAAGAGGCTGATTTGATTGCACTAGCTCGCGCATTCTTATACAAGCCCCGTTGGGCGTGGGAGGCAGCAGCAGCCTTAGGAGGGCAAGTGAGTGCCAGTCCGCAATACTGGCGCTGCTTACCGAGGGAAGCACAAAGCGTCTTTTTGGAATCAAAGATGGGGCAACGTTAGATTTGATTTAACGCAACTGGATCGGAGAGTTGTTGGGCGAGAGCGCTTGCAGCACTCAGTAACAAGCGATCTTGTCCGGGTCCTGCAACCAGCGTGACTCCAACTGGTAGACCATTGGGCCCAGTAGTAACAGTCAGATTGATGCACGGCAAGCCTAGCAAGGTCCAGCCTCGACTAAAGACCGGATCACCCGTTTCTTCTAAGGTCTTTGGAGCCTCACCGGTTGCGCTTGGCGCAATAATTAGATCAATGTCATGCGTAAAGAATTGGGTGATCGAAGTGCGGGCGCGACGGGCTTTGATAAGGGCATCGCTGTAATGATGGTAATCAATAGCATCGCCACGCTCAATAATCGCCTTGAGGGTTGGGCTGATTTGATCAAAGTGGTTGAGCTTTTCAAAGGTAAAACTTTTGGCCATCTCAAACAGCATAATTTTGGTTTGGGTCTCACTGAGTTTGGCGCAATCCGCAGGTAAGGTGATCTCCTCCACGCCCCCTTTGGCAAACGCCTTCGCGGCAAAGCCAGATAGCGACAGGGCGGCCGCGGTTTCAGGTTGGGCAAGAGCAAAATCATCGGTCTTGCAAATCCCAATGCGGATCTTGGACTCTAAGGGAGCAATGTTCATGAGATCATGATCTGCGGACATCGCAGCAACCCCTAGGGCTACATCCGCTACGGTGCGACCAAAAACACCAAGCGTATCGAGAGATACCGATAAGCTCTTGACCCCACCAATACTAATCTTGCCGTAACTGGGTTTACAGCCAACCACGCCACAGTAACTCGCAGGTCGAAGAATCGAGGCAGCCGTTTGGCTTCCTGTTGCAAGAGGAACCATGCAATCCGCAACCGCTGCGGCAGAGCCACTCGAGGATCCACCAGGCGTGTGATCGAGATTGCGTGGGTTACGTGTTGGCCCAGGCTTAAAACTTGCAAATTCAGTGGTAACTGTTTTGCCCAGCACAATCGCACCAGCCTCACGCATTAGTGATACCGAGACCGCATCGCAGACCGGATGATTATTGCCATAGATGGGCGAGCCATAATTGGTGGGCAGATCGTGCGTATCAAAAAGATCCTTCACCCCAATGGGTAAGCCATGCAATATCCCCTGAATCGGTCCGCGATCGAGTTCACGGGCTTGGGTTTGGGCATGCACCTTGGCAAAGCTTACCCAGGCATGTACCTCAGGCTCGCGCATCCCAATTTGATTTAAGCAATCATTGAGCAGATCCTCGGCCTTGATCTCTCGTTGAGCAAGTGCTTTTGCGGCTTGGGTGGCGCTGAGGTTGGCTAGATTTTTAAAGGATGTCATCGTTTGGACTTAAATGCGTTTATGCTCGTGGTTTCGTTGATTGACCCTTTTAGAATACCCCAATTTACCCCAACATTCCCCACTATTTGTATGAGTCAAAGTAATTCTTCTCACAGCACTCGCGAAGCCTGGTTGCAAGATGGCGTGCGTCATTTGGAGCCGATTTTTGCTAAGGCTGGCTATGCGATTCCGCCAGTGCGGGTCTCGTGTGGTTTTCCGGCATCGAGTAGCCCACGAACGACCTTAGGCCAATGCTGGCCGCGGGAGCGCTCGGGTGGTGGTGTTAATGAGATCTTTATCTCTCCGAAGTTGGATGATCCCGTTACGCTCCTCGATACGCTCTTGCATGAGTTATGCCATGCGGTCGATGATTGTCACAGCGGACATGGTGAGGATTTCAAAGGGATTTGCCAAGCCGTTGGTCTAGAAGGACCTGCGCGCATGGCGCATGCATCCGAAGCATTACAAGTGCGCCTGATGACCATTAGTCAAAAGTTGGGCCCCTATCCTCATCAGGCGATTGTATTTCCTCCACCACGAGCCAGTAATCTCAGTCGCAATAAGGCCAAGTGCCCCCAATGCGGTTATGAGGTGACGCTCTTGAAGCGTTGGGCCAGTTATGGCGCACCCATTTGTCCCAAAGATAACCTCCGCATGGAAGAGCTCGCACTATCAATCCCCGCAGCTGATACCGATGAGGAAGCCAAGGAAAAAGAGCGCCAGGCAGAGCGCGAAATCCGCCGAGCCATCAGCTAGTAAAATCGACTTTTTAATCAATGAGACATGATTCATGAACACAAGAAAGAAAATAACCAACCCTAAAATTGCCGTGATTCGTGGTGACGGTATCGGCAAAGAAGTGATGCCCGAGGGCGAGCGCGCTCTAGAAGCGGCGGCTAAAAAATTTGGTATTCAATTTCAGTTTGATCATTTTGATTTCGCCAGTTGCGATTACTACCAACAGCATGGCAAGATGATGCCGGATTACTGGTTTGATACCCTCATGAAGTACGATGCGATCTTCTTTGGGGCTGTTGGAATGCCCAACATCTTGCCTGATCATCTATCCCTATGGGGTAGCTTGATCCAGTTCCGTCGCGGCTTTGATCAATACGTCAATCTACGCCCAGTGCGTTTATTGCCTGGAGTACCGTGCCCACTAGCGAACCGTAAACCCGGTGATATTGATTTCTTTGTGGTGCGTGAGAACACGGAAGGGGAGTACTCAGCCGTTGGTGGCAAGATGTTTGCGGATACCGATCGCGAGATTGTGGTTCAGGAATCAGTCTTCTCACGCCATGGCGTCGACCGCATTCTGAAGTTTGCCTATGAGCTGGCGCAGAGTCGCCCGAAGAAGCATCTAACCTCCGCAACCAAATCCAATGGCATTGCGATCACGATGCCATACTGGGATGAACGAGTTGAGGCAATGGCAAAGAACTATGCCGATGTGCGAACGGACAAGTACCACATCGATATCTTGACCGCTCAGTTTGTGATGAACCCCGATCGCTTCGATGTCGTGGTTGCCTCTAATTTATTTGGTGACATCCTGTCTGATTTAGGGCCCGCATGCACCGGTACGATTGCCGTCGCACCGTCGGCCAGTATTAATCCAGAAGGGAAGTTCCCATCGCTCTTTGAGCCCGTGCATGGTTCAGCCCCAGATATTTATGGCAAGAACATTGCTAATCCAATCGGTCAAATCTGGAGCGGCGCACTCATGCTTGATCACTTAGGCTATCCAGAAGCCGGTGCGCAAGTATTTGCGGCTATTGAATCGGTACTGTCTGCTGGACCTGCTCATGCACCACTCACCCCAGACATTGGGGGCAAAGCGAGTACCCAAGACTTAGGTAAGGCAATCGCAGCTGCGATCTAGATAAGATTAGAGACCCCAAATTGGGGTCTTTTTACTGGCTTTCTCAATCGCCTGTAAAACCTTTTCATGTTCGGCGCAATCGAGTTCGCTCGCCTTGAAGTAGATCAAGTCGCTCGGTAGCGGGGCCTTTGTTAAGCCATCTTGCCCAGTGACGCTGTAATCAATTAAATCAATGGTGAGGTCGTCCTGACCTCGGGTCATGGCTAGATAAACCTCGGCTAGGAGCTGAGCATCGAGTAAGGCGCCATGCAGGGTACGGTGTTCGTTACTGACAGCAAAACGTTCGCATAAGGCATCTAGAGAATTGCGTTTACCTGGAAACATACGGCGCGCATCCACTAGGGTATCGGTAATTTTTACGGCAAGCTCTGAGAAATTAGGGCGCTTGAGTAAGGCGTACTCATTGTTGAGAAACGATAAATCAAAGGGCGCATTATGAATAATTACCTCAGCCCCAGCAATTAACTCAGTGAGCTCATCAACAATCACTCCGAAGACGGGTTTATCGGATAAAAACTCTCGCGATAGACCATGCACTGCAAATGCACCCTCGGCAATATCGCGTTCGGGATTAATGTAGTGATGGAGGGTCTTGCCAGTCTGACGGCGATTGATTAACTCAATACAGCCAATCTCGATGATGCGATCACCGGTGGCTGGATTAAGCCCCGTAGTTTCAGTATCGAGAATGATTTGACGCATACCCAATTGTAAAACGCTTAGGTATCTTGAAGATCTTCTGGCGGTATCTCAAGGGGGCCACGCCCCGCATAGCGATCCAGATAGAGATAAATGACCGGAGTAATGAACAAGGTCACAAACTGAGAAAGAACCAAGCCCCCAACCACACTCACGCCTAGGGGTTGACGTAATTCAGCGCCGGCACCAATTCCGAGAGCAATTGGGAGGGCGCCCACGATTGTAGTGAGGGTGGTCATCATGATGGGTCGAAAGCGCAAGATACATGCTGAGCGAATTGCTTCAGTAGGACTCATTCCCTGTTTGCGCTGGGCCTCAAGGGCGAAGTCAATCATCAGGATGGCGTTTTTCTTGACGATGCCGATGAGCATCAGAATACCAATCGTCGCGATAATGGTGAGCTCCATCCCAAACATCCATAAAGAGAGCAAGGCGCCGATTGCCGCAGAGGGTAAGCCAGCCAAAATGGTGATTGGGTGGACGTAGCTTTCATACAGAACACCCAGCAGGATATAGATTACTGCGAGTGCGGCAATAATCAGAATAAATTGCCCAGTCTGATTGCCTTTGAAGACCTTCGCATCGCCTCCATAGCTCGTAATGATGGAAGAAGGTAGCTTGATCTCTTTGACGTATTTCTCAATTGCATCGGTAGCCTGCCCAAGAGCGACATCGGGTGCTAGATTAAATGAGAGGGTTACTGCCGGAATCTGTCCTTGATGGTTAACCGCAGTCGGACCAATAGTGCGTTTGAAGCTTGCAAGACTCGAGAGTGGAATCAGTTGATTAGTTGAGCGCCCTCGCACAAATACTTTACCTAGATCAGTTTCAAACTGCCTCTGATCTTCCGCGGTCTCCAAGATGACGTAATAGGTGTTGACGCTTGTATAAATGGTGGAGACCTGGCGCTGCCCAAAGGCGTTATATAAAGCTTGACGAATATCCGCAATTGTGACCCCCGCTTGCGCCGCCTTCTCACGATTAATATCAATTTGCACATTGAGGCCACGCATTTGAGAGTCCGAGGTCACATCTCGGAAAAGGGGATCGCCTCGAAGCTTCTCAAGTAACTTTTCGGACCACTCATTGACGCCCTCAAAGCCAACGCTTTGCAGAGTAAATTGATAACGGCTCTTGCTAGCGCGCCCCCCGAGTTGCAGATTCTGAATCGGGCGCATGAATACCTGTAGACCGGGAACCTCTCTAAACTTTGTGCGCAGACCCTCGAGCACTTTGG
>VGIH01000056.1 GCA_016867965.1 Betaproteobacteria bacterium
TTTATTTATTGCAATGGTTGGCGCAGGGTCGCCATGGCCAAATGAACTACATGGAGCGTCACCAGGATTTGCGCGCTGATCCAAGTGCCTTGCAAGCGGGCGCCATACGCAGTATCTGCCTCACCATGCCCTATTTGAGTGGGGCAAGCCCCTCCTCAGCAGGGGAAGTTCTTGAGCATGAAAAAGAGCGTCTTTTGAAGAGCGATCAAGCAGTGGTTTCGCTCTATGCCAGAGGACGCGATTATCACAAGGTGATACGCTCACGACTACAAACACTTGCGACTGAACTTGAGGAAAAAATTCAGATTCTGCTGGAAGGATATTGCTCATCCTCCTTGAGTGAGCCATTGCAGTACCGTGTCTTTACAGATTCTGCACCGCTGATGGAGGTGGAATTAGCACGCAAGGCGGGGTTGGGCTGGCGGGGTAAGCACACCTTGCTTCTGAACCGTGAATCTGGCTCGTTTTTCTTCTTGGGTGAAATCCTCATCAACGTCCCACTGCTAATCGATGCGCCCGTGGAGGCGCATTGCGGTTCGTGCCAAGCGTGCATGGATATTTGTCCCACAAATGCAATTGTTGCTCCGTATCAACTCGATGCTAGGCGTTGCATTTCGTATTTAACGATTGAGCATCGCGATGCGATCCCGGTAGAGTTTCGTCGGGCGATCGGTAATCGCGTCTATGGGTGCGATGATTGCCAGCTGGTATGCCCTTGGAATAAATATGCTCAGCTATCGACCGTGCCAGATTTTGCAGAACGTAATCGTTTAGGAAGCGCCACCTTGTTAGAGCTTTGGGGCTGGAGCGAAGCGCAATTTACCAAGCGCCATGCGGGCAGTGCCATTTTGCGCATTGGCTACGAGCGCTGGCGACGTAATCTGGCTGTCGCCTTGGGGAATGCCTTAGCCTCTCATCTCGATGGGGAAATAAAGGAGGTCATGCGTGAGCAGTTGCAATGTGCTTTACCGAGTGCGAGCCCCCTAGTCGCGGAGCACATCACTTGGGCACTTAATCAAGACGGTCCTTACGACACCCAAAGGCTCGGTCGTTAAAATACAAGCAATCCATCATGAGTACCCCGCCGACCGATCCAACCGATTTATACAATCAGCGCCCGGAGCATTTTGGGGATCGTGTAACGACGGAGATGGATTGCCTTGAGTCGTATCAGGGGTCGCATCAAAGTGAAAATACGTCCGTATTCGATCAAGCAAAAACGGCTCGCTTTACCAGTACTACGCATGCTTTTTGGAGTGGGGTGCGCGATGGTCGTGGGGCCCCTGCCATGGTGCTGTTTGCCGGGATGGTGGGTTTTGGGGCGATGGGGCGCACCAATGGGTTTGATGTGTGGTTTACCACGGCAACCAGCTTTTTGATGTTTGCGCTACCTGGTCAGATTGTGATGCTAGAGATGATTTTGTTGGGTGCATCATCGCTTACCATTGCGCTTGCAACCTCACTAACAGCCACTCGGTTTGTCACAATGACCGCCACTCTTTTCCCCATGCTTCATGCGCGTGATCGCAATAAAGCCCTTTATGCCAAAGTGCATCTCTTGGCCATGACGGCTTGGGCAGTTTCACTCAAAGAGTTTGCGACCATGGAGCCCAAGTATCGACTGAGTTACTTTTGTGGTTTGGGCTTATTGTGTTGGCTGATTTCCATTCCGGGAACGGTGGTGGGGTTTTTAATTGCCGGTAGCGTACCAATGCCAATTACCTTGGGCCTCATTTTTATCAATCCATTGTTTTTCTTACTCACCTTTACGGAAATTAAGGTGAGTGGCTATCGCCTAGCGATCCTTTTGGGTAGTATTGCAGGCCCCATCTGTTATTTGTTTGATCGCGATACGAGCTTACTCACTGCGGGATTCATTGGTGGAACGCTCGCCTATTGGATCGATCGCAAATGGATCCGACGCTATGACCATGTGAAAAGAGGAGGGGTCTAGTGGAGGCAATCACAGCCAATTTGACTAGTGCCTTTGCGACCCAGCAAGGTATGTGGGAGTGGCTAGCATTGATTGCAGCCTCGATTGGTACCTATGTTTGTCGGGCTGTTGGGGTGATGCTATCGGGTCGTGTGAGCCAAGAGAGCGAGTTCTTTCGTTGGCTATCGGCTGTGACTTATGCAATGGTGGCTGCACTCACCATTCGCTTAATCTTTTTACCTGTTGGCATGCTATCAACGGTACCGCTTTATTTAAGACTGGTGATTTGTGCGATTGCGCTTGGGGTGATGCTCATCAATCCCAGTCGCCGTCTTGTACCTGCTTTGTTGATTGGTACGCTCTTAATGGTCGCTATCGGAATTGTCCAAGCGCTCTAATACAACCGAAACCACGTAGGCGTTTGAAAGCGCACAATCGAGCGATACAAATACCAATAGGTCACGATAAACACAACCGCCACTATTTGCAGCGCCAGGGTTGAATCAAAGAAGAGGATAGACGGTATCGCGTTCATGACCACCAAAATCCATAAATAGGGCGCAGTTCTTGCATTACGGTCGGCTGCAGAGAGTTGTGGGTTGGCATTTCCGATAACGCGGCGGTAAATTAAGGTATGAAAATGAATGGCATCGGGCTGCCCCGGACTTTTGTTCTGGTGAATAAGACGTCGGTAAATTGAAAATAAGGTCTCAAAGATTGGATAAATATTGATCGTGAGTGCAAACCAGGGCGATACGGCCGCATTTCGCTCCACCAGTAGGATTGAGAGTAGTGCAATCCAAAAGCCAATTAAATACGCACCGCCATCACCTAAAAAAATGAGCCCACGCGGATAGTTCCACAGAAAAAACCCGGCAATCGCTGCAAGCATGCAAAGCGATAGCTTAAAAATGACCAAATCACTTTGCTTAAAAGCAATATACAGAATGGCCCCTAGGGTAATGATTGCAATCATGCTAGAGAGCCCATGAAAGCCATCAATGATGTTGTACGCATTGGCAAGCCCTGTCATGGCAAAGCAGGTAAATAAAGTGGAAATAAGCGCGATGCCAAGCAGTTGATTCAAAAGATGGATATCGAGCGAAGTGATAGACGTTGGAATTGCGTAAATCGCAATGAGGGCGCCAAGCGCAGTAAACGCTAATCGCTTTTGAACCCCAATATTCTTTTTCAAATCCTCAGTAAGACCAATACCAAATACTGGAATGCAGCTCACCAGAATCGCTGCGACCAGGCTAAAGAGTTGATCTTTAAACGCAATAAATAGGCTGCCCGCGATTAGGCCAGTGGCAATACTGAGGCCCCCAATACGCGGCACCGAGCGCGTATGGATTTTTTGGGGGCCTGAGAACTCATGATCGCCACTTAAATGCCCGTGCAAATGCTGATACCGAATCAGCAAAAAAGTGATCACAAATGAGACGCAGAAACTGATTAAAAGCGTATTCATGAACCCATTCTAATGGAGTCCAATTTAACCTTTCTAGCATTACAAAGATCGTGAGCTGCCGCTTCTGTTCACCTGGAGATGCATTTCTAGGACTCGTGCAATATGCATTGCCTCACGACTTGCCCCATCGGCAATTTGATGACGACAGCTGGTGCCATCGGCCACCACCATTGCATTCGGTTGCTTACGAATCATGGGTAACAAGCTAAGCTCTGCCATTTGTTTGGAGGCCTCAATATGCTCGACTTCATACCCGAAGCCGCCCGCCATGCCGCAGCACGACGATTCAATCAGTTGTGGGTTGGCATTCGGAATGAGTTTTAAGAGTTCCATCGCGGGACCTACTGCTGCAAAGGCTTTTTGATGGCAATGGCCATGTACCAGAATTGGCTGAGCCGACTCCTTGAAGTTGGGCACAAACCGATTGGCTTGATGTTCACTAGCTAAAAACTCTTCGAGGAGTTGGGCGTGCTTACTCACGACTTGCGCAACTTCGCCCAGACCCATGGTGAGTGCCTCATCACGAAGCGTAAATAAGCAAGAGGGCTCTAGGCCCACGATGGCTATCCCTTCTTTTGCATAGGGTGCTAAGTGATGAATGAGAGCTGAGAGTCGGCTTTTGGCTTCATTCACCATGCCAGAGGCTAAGTAGGTACGACCACAGCAAAACGGCTTTTGTTCTTCATGATCTTTTGTGGGTTGCGCCACATGAACCGTGTAGCCCGACTTTTGTAAGAGGGCGAGCGCTGCTTGCAAGTTCTCATTCTCAAAATAGGCATTAAAGGTATCGGCAAAGAGTGCGACACGCTTTTCGTGCTTGGCGAGCGCCTCAGGGGTTGCAAATGGCAGGGGTGCTTGATTCCAAAAATGCTTGCTTTTCCAGACCGGCAAGGAGCGCTGGGCGCTAATCCCGGTAAACCACTCTTGAATCTTGGCTAAGAGTGGGATATGGTTACGCAAATTCATGAGCGCTGGCAAACCAGGAATGCGTGCAATGATGGGGGCGTAGTTGGGCAGGTGAGCGACCAAGCGTTCGCGTAGGGTATGACCAAAGCGCTCTTTGTATTGCGCCAGATACTCAATCTTCATTTTGGCCATATCCACGCCGGTGGGGCACTCGCGTTTACAGCCTTTGCAACTCACGCATAAATCCATCACCTCTTTGACCGCTTGGGTGGCGAGTGGCAAATGGGCAGGAGGTGAATCACTCGTATTCATAATCTGCCCTGAGATCGCGAGACGCAAGGTGTTGGCACGGCCGCGGGTCAGATCTTTTTCATTGCGGGTGATGCGATAACTTGGACACATCACATCGGCATCAAACTTGCGGCAATGCCCATTGTTATTGCACATCTCAATCGCTTTGGCGAGACCCTGCGCCGGATCGCCACCGGTACCCGCTGCAGTAACCGCTTCGGTCACGGGATTGTTTTGCACATTCCAAGCGGACCAATCCAGCTTGGGTGTCACGCTAATGACTTGATAGCTCGGTGGATAGCGGAAGTAAGCACTATCATCCATGTTGGGAGGATTCACAATCTTGCCAGGATTGAGAAGCCCTTTGGGATCAAACTGCGTTTTGATCTTGACAAGTGCCTCAGTAATCTTCGGACCAAATTGCCAGCAAATCCACTCGCCGCGGCATAGACCATCGCCATGTTCACCACTAAAGGCGCCTTTGTATTGACGTACGAGCTCAGCAGCTTCTTCTGCAATCGCTCGCATCTTCAGAGCCCCATCGCGGCGCATATCTAGAATCGGGCGTACGTGTAACGTGCCGACAGACGCGTGGGCATACCAGGTGCCGCGTGTGCCATGTTTACGAAAGACCTCGGTCAAGGCTTGGGTGTACTCGGCTAGGTACTCAAGTGGTACAGCACAATCCTCAATAAAGCTTACGGGTTTGCCATCACCCTTAAGACTCATCATGATGTTAAGTCCCGCCTTGCGCACTTCCCACAAGTTCTTTTGCATTCCTGGATCTGGCATCATCACGACCGACCCAGGTAGACCCAGATCACTCATGAGGGAATTGAGATCTTGAAGTTTTTGCAATAGCGGTGCGTGCTCATCGCCGCTAAACTCCACAAGCAAAATCGCATCGACTGTTTTTGCGTTGGCGTCTACGAGCGCCGTCTCAATCGTTTTACGAAACGCCGGATTATTGCGCGAAAGATCGATCATGGTGCGATCAACGAGTTCCACGGCGGTGGGTCCCAACTTCACGATGTGCTGTGCGTTATCCATCGCTTGATAAAAGCTCGCAAAGTTCACGACCCCTAAGACCTTGTGTTTGGGTAGACGCGAAAGTTGGAGTGTTAAGGATTTGAAGTAGGCGAGCGTGCCCTCGCTACCTACTAATAGATGGGAAAGATTGACACTATTGTCTAGGGTATAAGGCAACTCGCTTTGCGGATGAAAGACATCTAAGTTGTAACCCGCCACACGGCGCATCACTTTGGGCCAATGTGCATCAATCTCGGGTTTGAGGTCATCGACCAAGTGTTTGACAAAGTCACCCAAGACTTTGGCACGGCCTGTGCTCTTAGAATACGCACCAAAGCTGGCGAGCTCACCATTAGCCAGCCAGGCATTAATCCCTAAGACGTTGTGCACCATATTGCCGTAGGCAATGGAGCGGCTACCACACGAGTTGTTACCGGCCATGCCACCAATGGTGGCTTGGGCTGCTGTCGAGACGTCAACCGGATACCAAAGCCCATGGGATTTGAGGTGGGCGTTGAGATGGTCCAGCACCATACCCGGCTCCACTTCCACCGTAGCGTGATCCGGATCACTGAGGTCAGAAGAGAGGATCTTACGAAAGTGTTTGCTGTTATCAATCACGAGTGCGGCACCGGTGGTCTGGCCGCATTGACTGGTGCCGCCGCCGCGGGGCAAAACGGGAATGCCGGATTCGTTCGCAACCTCAAGGGCAGCTTCAATATCCTGCGCGGATTTAGGAACAAGAACTGCTACCGGGAATTGTTGGTAGATCGATGCATCGGTTGCATAGCGCCCGCGACTTGCACCATCAACCAAGACCTCGCCCTCAACATGCTGTTGGAGTTTGGTGGAGATCTCGGGTGGCAGGCTGCTTAGGGTGAAACTGGGATCGGGTGCGATGTTGGTCATGAGTCAGGGGGGATTTAAAGCAACAAACGATTGATTGTATTGATTTGGCGGCAAATTGGGGGAAGGGCCCAATCCGTGGCAGAATGACCCTAAAGAAAGAATCAAAATATCAAGGAGACCGCCATGCTAGCCAATAAACCTTATTTGCGCCAAGTCGATGTGCAAAAAATTTTAGATGCCGCCAATGCCCACGCTGAGAAACACAACTGGGCGGTCACCATCGCCGTGTGCGATGACGGCGGGCATTTATTGGGATTGATCCGTCGTGATGGTTGCGCCCCGGTGTCATCCTACATTGCTCAAGACAAGGCGCGCTCTGCAGCAATGGGTAAGCGCGAGAGTAAGGTATATGAGGACATTATTAATAATGGCCGAACTGCCTTTGCCACCGTGCCGCATATTAAGGGCATGCTCGAAGGTGGGGTCAATATTGATGTGGATGGGCATACGATTGGTGCGGTCGGCGTCTCGGGCGTGAAGTCAGCCGATGATGCAGGCATTGCCCGTGCCGGTATTGCCGCGATTTTGCCCTAAATCAAAGTCAAATCTACCCTGTAAGCCAAGCTGGATAATAATATGAGCCGTATTTTAAAAATACGGCTCAAAATTTGAGCCGTATCTGCTATAATACGGCTCATAGTGCGTGCATATTCGTCCAAAAAAACCTACATCTGGCAACTGCAAGAATGGCCAAACTTTCAGATTGACCATGATCGCTTGGAGTCTCTGATAACTAGTGCTCGCCAAGCCCAAGGAATGATTATTGGTAAGGCATCCGCTATTGGCTTAAAGGATATCGCTGATGTTCATCAACAACTCTGGATTGATGAGGTGATTGCTACCTCAGCGATCGAGGGCGTGCAATTAAATCCGGACTCTGTGCGCTCATCGGTATTAAGAAAGCTGGGAATGAAGTATCAGACTATTTCTGATCCACGTTCAGAAATGATTGATGGACTTGTCGCCATCATGGATGATGCGTTAACGCATCACGATGAAGAGCTTGATCATGAACGGTTGTGTTCGTGGCATCGGGCAATCTTTTCAAATGAGCGATCAATTAAACCGATGAGGGTTGGCGGTTATCGTACGCATACAGAGCTTATGCAAATTGTGAGTGGTTTATATCGCAAAGCGAAGGTGCACTACGTCGCACCACCTTCGGAAGAGGTGCATGATCAGATGCATCAGTTTTTAACTTGGTTTGAGCTCACGCGCCCCAATATCAAAGGGCGCAAGGCAGAATCATTGGATGGTTTGTGTCGGGCTGCTATTGCTCATTTATGGTTTGAATCGATTCATCCCTTTGAAGATGGAAACGGTCGCCTTGGAAGAGTCATCTTGGATATGGCTTTCGCGCAGGATTACCCGCATTCGATGCGTATTTACAGTATCTCCAATCAAATTATGCGATATCGTTCTTCGTACTACGATGCGCTTGAGAAGGCGCAGTCAGGAGATTTAGAAATCACCAATTGGTTGATTTGGTTCTTAAATACATTCATTGAGTCATGCAAAACATCCTTACGGTTTATTGATGATGCGATTGCAAAATCGCAATTTTGGCAAAGACACGCCAATCGAGGGTTGAGCGAACGCCATCGCAAGGTGATTCAAAAACTGATCGAGGCGGGCGATGGCGGATTTCTTGGCGGTCTTACTGCTGAAAAGTATCAAAAAATCACCAAGGTATCCAAAGCAACTGCAACCCGCGACCTTGGCATTCTCAAGGAATGGGATATTTTGTTTACCAGTGGCGAAGGTAAAGCTACGCGCTACTACCTAAGATTAGGTAATTGGCAGCATGGGCTCGATAAAACATAATATTAGGGTTAGCTAGAAGCCCTGTAAAATAAATGGGTGTCTACAAAAACTGATCCAAACCTACCCGATTCGGGTAATGCGCCCAGCGCTAATTTTGCTGATTTTCAACTAGATCCCAAGATCCTCAAGGCGGTTGAGGAGCAGGGCTACACCCAAGCAACCCCAATTCAGGCTAAGGCGATTCCAGTCGTTCTAGTGGGGCGAGATGTGATGGGCGCAGCTCAAACGGGTACTGGTAAGACCGCTGCCTTTACTCTGCCGATTATTCAGAAGCTGTTGCCTCAGGCCAATACGAGTACCTCACCCGCACGCCACCCCATTCGGGCCTTAATTTTGACCCCTACTCGAGAGTTAAGCGATCAGGTGGCTGATAACGCGAGCCTCTATGCCAAATTTACGGATCTGCGCACGGCCGTTGTATTTGGTGGTGTTGACATCAAACCTCAAACGGCTTTGCTGCGATCGGGGGTGGAGATTTTGATTGCAACCCCTGGGCGTTTACTCGATCACATCACCAGTAAAACGGCCGATTTGTCGCAAGTGCAACTCTTAGTATTGGATGAGGCTGATCGCATGTTGGATATGGGTTTCTTGCCTGATCTGGAGCGAATTATCAATTTGATCCCCGCACATCGTCAGACCTTATTGTTCTCTGCCACCTTTTCTCCAGAGATTAAGAAGCTCGCACAAAACTATTTGCGTAATCCTGTGACGATTGAAGTAGCTCGGCAAAATGCTGCAGCCGATACGGTCAATCAAGTGGTGCACTTAGTACCCTCCGAACATAAGCGTGCAGCCATTGTGGCGATATTGCAAAACCGGGTGAAGGCCGGATTAAGTTGCCAGTGTATCATCTTTACCAATAGCCGAATGGGATGTGCGCGCCTAGCCAGTGCATTAGAGCGCGATGGCATCAAAGCAGCTGCGATTCATGGGGATAAGAGCCAAACCGAACGCATGGCAACCTTAGAAGCATTTAAGACCGGTGCGATCGATGCCTTAGTCGCAACCGACGTTGCTGCACGCGGCTTGGATATTGTCGATATGCCGTGCGTGATTAATCATGAGCTACCCTTTAATGCCGAGGACTTCATTCATCGAATTGGTCGCACTGGGCGCGCGGGTAGTAAGGGTGATGCGATCGCCTTGGTTGATGATAGTGAAAAGCGTTTACTCGAGGATATTGAGAAGCTCATGAAGCGTAAGCTTACGATTGCGCGATTACCCACGAGTGAGCGAGAGAGTAAAAGCAGTGGTTCTAAACCAATTGCGGCTGACCCATTTTTTTACATGCCTTATGAGCCTAGCAAGCAAGATAAAGACTCACTAACGACAACCACAGGGCCCGCTCAATCTAGTCAGCCAGAAATAAAAAATAAGAAACCCATATTGGGAGCTCTTTTAGGGGGGACAAAGAAGTAAATCTCTCGTTTATGACTTGAGCCAATTTTCTAACTTCAATGCCTTAATATTTACAAATACTTTGTCATCGCTTACAAGCGTCATCTTATTGGCTATCGCTTGACTTGCAATCAGAAGATCTATTGAGTCCATACTTTTTCCACGTACTTCAAGTTCAGCCCGTACTTTTCCATAAGCATTTGCTGCTCGTTGATCCCATTCAACAATCTCTACCCGCTTGAAGAGCTCATTGATTGTGTTTCTGAGTGTTTTTGCGTTAGGCCTTTTATGAAGACCGTATTGAATTTCAGCATATGTAATGACTGAAATATAAATGGCTGTGACTGGAAGTGAGAAAAGTTTTTGAATAACTTTAGACTCATTTCTAACAATGTGGCTAATAATATTGGTGTCTAATAGATAGCATTTCATTCAATCCATACCTTGAATGGATCGCGTTTAGTGGATGTTTGTTGACGGTCTTTTTTAGTTAAAAAATCCTTTGGGGGTTTGAGGGTTTCTAGAGCGGATCGAAGACCTGACCAGTCCGAGGGTTTGGCTGAAATAATCAGATTACCAGTCTGTAGTTGTTTTTCAATAAAGACCTCGCTACCCTGAAAGCGAAATTCTTTGGGCAGACGAACAGCTTGACTTCTTCCATTGGTAAAAATTTTAGCAATATGTTTCATGAAAATAGATGGCTTT
This sequence comes from Betaproteobacteria bacterium, assembly GCA_016867965.1. GTDB lineage: Bacteria > Pseudomonadota > Gammaproteobacteria > Burkholderiales > Burkholderiaceae > Polynucleobacter. Next base: position 10,470 of record VGIH01000056.1, read on the forward strand.
ATTAATATATACCATAGTGTATACCAAAAAATAAAGCACAGTCCCTGTTGAGTTGGCTAAATCGAAGCTGAACCATGTCATTTACCGGCGAAATGGATTTTGGATTGCCAAATTAATATCGCTTTATTCAGCCATTCCCCGACGGTTTGGGATGTGGCGAGATCAACGGCTTCAATTCCTAAATGGTTTGCAGAGAAGTTTAATGCGCTCAGCACCGCTTTTGGACTGCTAATATCGATTGACTGAGCTTGTGTTTGTTTACTGAGTTTCTCGCCAGAGTCATTGGTCACCAGTGGCAAATGCAAATAACTCGGGGTTTGATATCCCAAGCATTGTTGTAAATGGATTTGCCGCGCAGTGTTATTGAGTAAATCCGCACCCCGAACGATATGCGTGATTCCCTGTAAATGATCATCGACTACTACCGCTAACTGATAGGTAAAAAGTTCGTCGGCCCGGCGCAGCACAAAATCACCTACTTGCATATTGAGATCTTGGGTTTGCTTACCTAAACCTCGATCCGTAAAGCCGATCTGGCACTCGTGTGGTAAGCGAATGCGCAGAGCATGATTTTGAATCAATACCTTTCGTTCTCGACATGTACCTGGGTAAATCAATTCTTGATTAGGCTTAATCAGAACACCTTCCTTTTGTAAGACCTCTTCAATTTGCTTGCGGGAGCATTGACAGCCATAGATGCGATCGATCGTGATGAGTTGTTCT
>VGIH01000057.1 GCA_016867965.1 Betaproteobacteria bacterium
TGTTGCGTAACCGTAAACCAGGGCTAGTCAATTGGGTTACGGTATGCGATCGAGCGAACGCTCAAAAACCGAGAGATGCAAAAACGTTTTTTGAGAATAACTTCAGAGCCTATGCAGTTCGTAATCAAATGACTGGCAAGTCGGAGGGCTTAGTTACCGGTTATTACGAGCCCATTATTTTGGGCTCGCGTGTACGTACGGACCGATATATAGTGCCTCTTTATGCTTATCCGAAGGCCTGGGTTCGTGCAAAGCCGTCGCCTGCACCAGCGCGCGCCGAGTTGATGAATTCGATTCTTCTTAAGGGTTCCGAAATTGCTTGGGTTGAAGATCCTGTAGCGGCTGCATCGATGCAAATTCAGGGGTCTGGAAAAATCCGTTTAGATAATGGCCAAATCATGCGATTAGGTTTTGCGGGGTCGAATGATTTACCCTTTAAATCGAGCGCTCAGTGGCTATTAGATCGCAAAGAGATTACCCGAGCGCAGGCAACGATGCAGGGGATTTCAGAGTGGGCTAAACGCAATCCCAGCAAAGTGCAAGAGATGCTCAATGCCAATCCACGCTTTGTGTTCTTTCGAGAACTGCCTGCCTCTGCAAACCAAGATCTTGGACCGATTGGGGCCTTGGGGATTCCGCTGACTCCGGAACGCAGTATTGCGATTGATCCTCGGGCAATTCCGTTGGGCGCCCCCGTTTTTTTAGAAACGACCCGACCGCTTAGTAATCAGTCAATTCGACGTTTGGTCATGGCCCAAGATACGGGTAAGGCGATTGTGGGCCCAGTCCGAATTGATTATTTTTGGGGTACCGGCGATGAAGCTGGAGAATTAGCCGGCAGAATGAAGCAAAATGGTCGTGTTTGGTTAATGCTACCGAAAAGGGATTGAAATGCCATACAACACAATATTGACTCAGACTGAGGGAAAGGTTGCCCTCATCACTTTAAACCGTCCACAAGTACTCAATGCATTAAATGACGAGTTGATGGATGAATTAGGTGATGCATTATTAAAGTTTGATGCGGATGATGCGATAGCATGCATTGCGATTACTGGAAGTGAGAAAGCATTTGCTGCTGGAGCTGATATCGGCAAGATGGCTAAATTAGATTTTCAGGAGGCGTATCGAAATAATTTTATTAGCCGTAATTGGGAAACCATTTGCAAGATTCGTAAACCAGTGATTGCGGCGGTATCGGGATATGCATTGGGGGGTGGTTGTGAGTTAGCGATGATGTGCGACATGATCATTGCTGCAGATAATGCCAAATTTGCGCAACCCGAAATTAAATTAGGGATTGTTCCAGGCTCCGGTGGCACGCAACGGCTAACCCGTGCGGTATCAAAATCGAAAGCAATGGATTTATGTTTAACGGGTCGCATGATGGATGCCGCCGAAGCCGAGCGAAGTGGTTTAGTTGCCCGAGTTTATCCAGCAGCGCAATTAATCGCCGAAACAATGGCAATTGCACAAACAATTGCTGCGATGCCATTGCTGACCCTAATGATGGTGAAAGAAAGTGTGAATGCTGCTTATGAAACAACCTTGAGCGAGGGCATTCGGTATGAGCGCCGTTTATTTCATGCCTGCTTTGGTACCGAGGATCAAAAAGAGGGAATGACTGCTTTTTTAGAAAAGCGGCCAGCACAGTTTAAGAATCGTTAACGTAGAAAAGTTTGGGCTAAACGGACCCAGTAGTTCACTCCTACCGGAATGATTTGGTCATTGAAGTCGTAGGAGGGGTTATGCAAATGGCAAGGTCCCATGCCATGGCCTGTCGCGCGGTGATCGCCGTCGCCATTCCCTAAAAATACATAGCACCCAGGTTTCTTTAAAAGCATGAAGGCAAAGTCTTCGGCACCCATGGTTGGATCGATTCGGGTGTTCACTCGCTCGTTCCCCACAAGTTCTTTCATGACCTGAGCGGCAAACTCGGTTTGCTGTTCATCGTTAATGAGGGGCGGGTAGTTACGCTTAAACGTCAGATTGGCTTTGCAATCAAAGGCACTGGCTACTTGATTCGCAATCTCGTGCATTCGTGTTTCGATGAGATCTAAGACCCCTAAAGTAAAAGTGCGTACGGTACCGCCGAGCATCGCAGTGTCGGGAATGACATTGCTTGTTTCTCCGGCATGAAACTGCGTAATCGAGATCACCGCAGCATCGACCGGGCGCTTATTGCGAGTAATGATGGTTTGCAGGGCTTGCGCAATCTGAATACCAGCCATGATGGGATCCGCACTGTTGTGCGGCAGGGCCGCGTGCCCACCTTTGCCCTGAATGTCGATCACGAACTCGTTGCTTGATGCCATCATGGGGCCGCTTACAACACCAAAATGACCCTCTTCTAGACCAGGCCAATTGTGCATTCCAAATACTGCATCGCATGGGAACTGCTCAAAGAGACCGTCTTCAATCATTTCTTGAGCGCCAGCACCGCCTTCCTCAGCGGGTTGAAAGATAAAAATCACCGTTCCTTTGAAATCCCGATGGTTGGAGAGATATTGCGCCGCACCTAAAAGCATCGCAGTATGACCATCGTGGCCGCAGGCATGCATTTTTCCAGGGTTTTGCGAGGCGTGGGCAAATGTATTTTTTTCTTGCAATGGCAGGGCGTCCATATCGGCACGTAAGCCAATCATCTTGCCAGGACCCAACTCACCATCTAAGCGGCCAACCACCCCTGTTTTACCGAGGCCCTGATGGATCGCAATACCCCAACTGGATAATGCTTGCGCAACCAAATCAGCAGTGCGCTTTTCTTCAAAGCGCAATTCGGGGTGCGCATGAATATTGCGTCGGATTTCAGCGATGCTAGGGGTGGACTCGAGGATCTCAGGGAGAATTCGCATAGATCAATATTAGCCCAAAGCGATACACTTGGCATGGAGACATTGTGACTATTAAAAAAGTGTAATAAATACCAATGATTACAAATAAACCTTGGTTTTCATCCTATCCAGCGGGTGTTCCCCATCATCTAAGTTATGACCGATATGGGTCACTCTTAGACTTACTCGATGAGTCTTTCAAAACTCATCAGGAGCGACCTGCATATTGGTGTATGGGTAAGCATTTTTCCTATGAAGCGATCGATCTAGCTTCAAAACAATTAGCGAGTTATTTACAAAGCCTTGGCCTATCAAAGGGCGCACGGGTCGCAATCATGCTACCCAACATCCCTCAATACCCCATGGCTTTATATGGTGTGCTTCGCGCCGGATTTATTGTGGTCAGCATTAATCCCCTCTATACCCCTCGTGAACTAGCGGCGCAACTTCGTGATTGCGGGGCTGAGGCGATCTTGCTTTTGGAGCATTTTGGGAAAACGCTTGAGGATGCCTTTGTGCTTGAGGGTAAGGCGATTGCATTAAAGCACGCCGTGATTACAAGTATTGCTGAGATGTTGGGTTGGAAAGGACCATGGTTAGATCGTTTTATACGGACCTTTAAGCGTAAGGTCATTCCCTATACGCTACCGACAAACGTTCGCAGTATGCAATTTACAGCCGCCTTAGAGTTAGGTGCGCAGCGCACATATGAACGTCCACAGCTTTCTCATGCTGATATTGCATTATTGCAATACACCGGAGGAACCACCGGAATTTCGAAGGGCGCCATACTGACGCATCGCAACTTAATTTCGAATGTATTACAAATTGAGGCTTGGTTAAAACCAATTGAGCAACGAAAAACGATTACGTCTTGGCATTTTCTGTGCGCACTTCCGATGTATCACATCTTTGCTCTCACCGGCTGTGGCTTATTGGGTATGCGCCTTGGAGCCCGAATTCTATTAGTTCCGAATGCCCGGGATTTACACAATTTAATTGGGATTTTGAAAGAATTTCCCGAGATCAATTTGTTTCCGGGAGTAAATACTTTATTTGCGGCCCTTTTAAATAATCCGAAATTTTCTCAATTGGATTTTTCACAATGGGCTTTAACGATCGGTGGCGGTATGGCAGTACAGCGGACTGTTGCACAACGTTGGCAAGAATTAACTGGTACGGTCATTACCGAAGGGTATGGCCTTTCTGAAACCTCTCCCGTCGCATCGTGTAATACCCCATTGGCAACTGAGTTCACGGGTTCGATCGGCCTACCTTTGCCCGATACCGAGATGTGTATTCGGGATGAAGAGGGTAAGGATTTAGCGGTTGGCGAGATTGGCGAAATTTATATTCGGGGTCCTCAGGTCATGCGTGGCTATTGGCAACAAGAATCTGAAACGCAGAATGTGCTCGGCGCCGATGGATTTTTTAGAACGGGTGATATTGGTGTGATGGATGAGGCTGGCTACTTTCGGATTGTGGATCGTAAGAAAGATATGATTTTGGTGGCTGGATTTAATGTCTTTCCGAATGAAGTTGAAGATGTCGTTGCCTCGATTCCAGGGATCCTTGAGTGCGCAGTAGTGGGTATTCGCCAGGGCGCGATGGGCGAGGCGGTTAAGTTATTTGTGGTGCGAGAGGACCTTACGATTACAAAAGAACAAATCATGGAGGTCTGTAATCGCGAGCTGACCCACTATAAGCGCCCAACGCAAATTGAGTTTCGAGAGAGCTTACCTAAAAATAATGTCGGTAAGATTCTGCGCCGAGTCTTGCGCGATGAGAGTCAATCAGGGTAGGGCGATTGCCGCAGCAGCAAATTGAATCGCTTCAATCGAATAGGGCGCATTCGTTTTTTTCTGTAAGCTTGGTGGTAAATGTGCAATGCTACCTAACAGCGGTGCCTTAATTCGGTGTCGAAGCGTTATAATATTATCGTTTAAATAAGCCATATTGGGATCGATGCAATTGGCGATCCAACCGGCTAGCGTGAGACCACGCTGTTTGATGGCCTCCACCGTGAGAAGTGTGTGATTGATGCAACCCAAACGCATCCCCACGGTCAAAATTATGGGCACCTGAATAAGCTGGGCAAATCCAGAGAGATCAAGGCGATCATCAATGGGAGTTAAAAATCCACCCGCACCTTCGGCAATCACATGGGTTACTCGAGTTTGTAGGGTTTGATAAGCTTGCACCATGCGATCAAGTTCTAAGTGCTTGCCATGTGCTGCAGCGACTAGATGAGGTGCGGCTGGAGTATCTAATACATAAGGACAGATCGTACTTTGGGGAATTGTAGGATCTTGGACTAGCGCATAGCTTTCCAAATCCTCATTGCAAAGCATGCCATCACCGTTGCGGTAGGTCCCTGCGACGACTGGCTTGTAGGCACATGCTGACCCTGGATTGAGGGTGTTCAATTTGTAAATCAGCGCGGCAGTGACTAAAGTTTTACCAATCTCAGTATCTGTACCAGCAACAAAATAGGAATGTTTCATGATAGTGGCAATGAGGACTCTAGCTCTGATAACACATTGCAGAGCCCCTCAATCTGGTCTTTAGTATGCGCGGCCGATAAAGTCATTCTTAAGCGCGCCTTGCCCTTGGGAACCGTTGGTGGACGGATTGCCGGTATCCAATAGCCAAATTGATCTAAGGCTCTAGCTAGCTGCAATGCGGTCTCATTGCTGCCAACCATAATTGGCTGAATTGCGGTATCTGATTCCAATCGCTTCCAACGGGTAAAGGTCGATTCGTTTTTCCAAAGTGTGATGTTTTGTTGTAATCGTATCCGTAATTCTTGCCCCTTCTCACCTTCCATTAGAGAAATACTGCGCAGTACGGCAAAAGCTAATGCGGGCGAGCTGGCTGTGCTGTAAATATAAGGTCTTGCTTTCTGAATCAACCACGCAATAATTTTTTCATGAGCACATACAAATGCACCATTGAGACCAGCCGCCTTACCAAGTGTGCCAATATAAATAATACGGTCAGAGCAAATCGATTGATCTTCTAAGATTCCATGCCCACGCTTGCCGAGCACACCAAATCCATGCGCATCATCAATCATGAGGAGCGCATCGTATTGATTGGCTAGGTGCAAAAGCTTTTGAACTGGGGCGAGGTCGCCATCCATGCTAAAGACCCCATCAATCACGATTAATTTATGTGGGGCCGAGTCATTGCGCAAAATATCGTCAAGAGCTTCTAAATGATGGTGATCAAAAAGATGGAGATCGACAGACCCTTGCCCACGGGCTAGACGAATCCCATCAATGAGTGATGCATGGTTAAGAGCCGCAGAGTAAATACTTATTTTTTTGTTTCCAATTAAGCCTAAAGCGGTAATTACACTTAGGTTAGCAACATATCCGGTTGAGAAAAATAGAGCACGCACATTTGGAATGGCGCCGGCTTGAGTCGATGCTAATTTTGCTTCGAGCTCGTCATGGATTACATGATGGCCGCTAATTAAATGCGAAGCACCGCTACCCGTACCAAAACGCGCAGCCCCTTCAGATAGGGCGGCAATTAATTCAGGATGGTTGGCAAGCCCCAAATAATCATTGCTACAAAATGCCAGCAATGATCGCCCCTGTATTTGAATCTCAGGACCACATGGGGTATCCACCGACCGAATGGATCGGCGCAGTAGCTCACGATCCAGTGTTGCCAGTTCTGTATCAATTTGATCAAGGGCAAAAGGCATGGGAAATATTGAAACTAGACTTTTTGTAAAACGGCATGCAAGGTGCGCTCAATTGCACGACTCATCTGTTGGACTTCGTCGGCAGAAATAATATAAGGCGGCATGACATAGACTGTGCGACCAATAGGTCGAATCAGCACCCCCTCTTGTAACCCCTCCTGAAACATCATTTTTGAAAATGAGACTGGATTTGAAATTGCACCAGCATTGACATCAAACGCGAAGATCATTCCTTGTTGACGAACATGCTCAATGGATCGATGATCACGCGTCCAAATAAACGCCTCCTGAATCCATCGACTTCGTACTTTATTCATTTCAAGCACTGCATCCTCTTGAAAAATATCTAATCCTGCGAGTGCAGCGCGACACGCTAATGGGTTACCGGTATACGAATGGGAATGCAAGAACGTTGCAGTCATACGATCACTGTAAAACACTGAATAAATCCTATCGGTACTAAGGCAAATGGATAGGGGTAGATAGCCCGCACTAATTCCTTTAGATAGCGTCATGAGATCGGGCCAAATACCGGCTTGTTCACAAGCAAAGAATGTGCCCGTCCGACCACAGCCCACCGCGATTTCATCGGCAATCAGATGCACATCGTATTGCTCACACAGTTGCTTCGCTCCCTTCACATACCGTGGTGCATGCATTGCCATTTGGCCTGCGCATTGCACCAGAGGCTCAATGATTAAGGCCGCAATGGTTTGATGGTGTTGAGCTAAACATTCCTCAAGATTCTTAAGCGCCAAATCAATAACTTCCTCGCTTGAGATTTGCTCTGTTGCAGCTCGAGAATCGGGTGACATAACAATATGTGCCGGATTGAGAAGCGATCCATAGGCATCGCGAAATATAGAGACATCTGTCACGCTTAGAGCGCCTAAGGTTTCTCCGTGATAACTATTTGCTAAACAAATAAATTCCTTTTTATTCGGCTTACCCTGAATCTTCCAAAAGTGATGGCTCATCTTGAGTGCAATTTCAACGGCCGATGCACCATCGCTGGCATAAAACGCATGCCCTAAATGACCGTTGGTCAAAGTACTTAAACGTTCGGATAGTTCAACCACCGGTTGATGAGTAAACCCCGCAAGCATCACATGCTCAATGCTTTGGAGTTGCTGGACGATTGCTTGATTGATGCGTGGATTGGTGTGACCAAATAAATTGGTCCACCAGGAACTAATTGCATCGATGAACCGGCGCCCTTGTGTATCCTCAAGCCACGGCCCATTTCCAGAGGCAATTGCAATTAATGGATACGCCTCATGATCTTTCATTTGGGTACAGGGGTGCCAAACCGAGGCAAGGCTTCGGCTGACCCAATCTAAGGAATGACCCGGTTTATTCATTTGCAAGTCAGGGGACTATTTTCAAAATTAAGCTGCATATCTGTTATGTTATTGGTTTTAGAGTTCAATCCCGATAAAAACCATGTCAGCATCACCATCGATCTCACCCTCGGTTCAGGTTAAGCCAAGCTCAACCACTACCTATCCAATTTGGATGATTGAGCAGATTGCGGCGCTATTTGAACTTCCTTTTCATGAATTGATGTTTCGGGCTCAGGAAACCCATCGCCAGTATTTTCCAGAAGGCGATGTGGAATTAGCCACATTGCTTTCGATTAAGACGGGGGGTTGTCCTGAGGATTGTGGCTATTGCCCCCAAGCAGCGCGTTACCACACCGATGTTAAAGCGACAAAACTCTTGGATTTAGATGAAGTGCTAGAGGCTGCCAGGGCGGCCAAAGCAGCTGGCTCTAATCGATTTTGTATGGGCGCTGCATGGCGCGAGCCCAAAGATCGTGATGTTGAAAAAGTAGCCGCGATGATTCGGGGTGTTAAGGAGCTGGGGCTTGAGACCTGTGCGACGCTTGGAATGCTAGAGCCCGGTCAGGCAAAGGCTTTGCGGGACGCAGGCCTGGATTTTTATAACCATAATTTGGATACCAGTGAAGATTTCTATCCAAATGTGATTCAGACCCGTAGCTACCAGGATCGGTTGGATACTTTGCAGCATGTTCGCGATGCCGGGATGTCTGTATGCTGTGGTGGAATTATTGGCATGGGGGAATCGAGGGAGCAGCGGGTAGCATTCATTGCACGTTTAGCCAATTTGAGTCCCTATCCAGAATCGGTCCCCATTAATCATTTGGTCCCGGTAGCCGGTACCCCTTTGGCCGATCAAGTTAAATTAGATCCGTTGGAATTTGTTCGAACGATTGCCGTAGCTCGTATCACAATGCCCAATGCCCGAGTTCGCTTATCGGCTGGTCGTCAAGAGCTTGGAAAAGCGGTTCAGGCCATGTGTTTTCAGGCGGGCGCAAACTCTATTTTTTATGGCGATCAACTGCTCACCACCGGCAATCCTGAGGCGCTAGCCGATCGCCAGTTGCTCGCTGAGCTTGGCTTAAAAACAAAGGAAAGCTGTAAAGCTGAAGTCCAGGTATGAGTCGTTTGGAACGCATCAGTCAAAGCCCAATCGATCGCTTGATTGGTGAGTTTGATACTGCTTTGCGAGCAATTGCTGGTGGTGCCAATTACACACGACCAATACCTAGGACCTTTATTAAAAATGGCTCAAGTCAAGAGCAAGCACTTACTTCAGACCTTGATTTAAGTCTTCAAGACCGTACCCATGTGGCTGGTTTAATGCGCGTTAATCATGTCGGAGAGGTCTGCGCCCAAGCGCTCTATCAATCCCAAAAATTTCTAGCCAAGACTCCCGAAACCCGCGCCTTATTAAATCAGGCGGCAAAAGAAGAAATGGATCATATGGCCTGGTGCGAGGAGCGCCTCAGGGAACTTGATTCTCGACCCAGTCTTTTAAATCCACTCTGGTACGCCGGCGCATTCGGAATCGGTCTGGTGGCAGGACTAGCTGGCGATCGTTGGAGTTTGGGTTTTGTGGCAGAAACTGAAAAGCAGGTCGAGCGGCACTTAGATGATCACCTTGAGAAACTTCCTGAAGCGGACCTTCGCTCCCGTGCCATTGTGGAACAAATGCGAATCGATGAAATTGAGCACGGTACAAGCGCAATCGCTGCAGGAGGTCAAGAATTACCCCGGCCACTTCAGACACTCATGGCGGGTATTTCAAAAATAATGACAACAACCGCTTATAAAATCTAGTACTACTGTTCTTTTATACAGTCTTTTCAGGGCATCCCCGGTATATACCTAAAGACGTATCTTAGCTATAGATTCCAAGTACTTGTTTTAGGTCAATATTTTAATTCACAGCTATTTTGCAAAGCTTCTCTAAGTATTTGTAATCACTAGAGAATTTCCTAAAAATTTACCCAAAAATACTTGACCCTGTAGGAAGCTTCCTCTAAAGTGGGAGGAAGTGTGAAAAAGTGGGGTAAATTTTGTTTCAAGGTGCTTCAGCTCTCAATCTCGACGCAAAAGGTCGTATGTCGGTGCCGGCAAGGCATCGTGATGCCTTATTGCTGCAGGGGGAAGGTCGCGTCACTCTAACCAAGCACCCCGATGGGTGTTTGTTGCTATTTCCTAGACCCGAATGGGAAGCATTTCGGGCTCGGGTTGCGCAATTACCAATGGATGCACATTGGTGGCGCCGAATCTTCTTGGGTAATGCGGCTGAAATTGATTTAGATGGTGCTGGACGCATTCTGATTACACCCGAGCTACGCACCGCTGCAAACATTGAACGTGAAATTATGTTGTTGGGTATGGGTTCGCATTTAGAGATCTGGGATGCCAACACGTATGCAGCAAAAGAACAAGCTGCAATTGCGCAGGGCATGCCAGACGCATTAAAACAATTTACCTTTTGATGATCGGGCGCCATGAACAATATCCATCGCCCAGTGTTACTGGCCGAGGCAGTCACCGCCATGATCAGTGGACCATTCTTTCAACCCAATTCTGCGGTAATCATCGATGGAACCTTCGGACGAGGTGGGCATACGCAAGCCCTGTTGGATACCCTTGGCAAGGAAATCAGGCTCATCGCATTCGACAAAGATCCCGAAGCAATTGCGAAAGCGCAAACCCTTCGCGACCCACGCTTACAAATCATTCATTCAAGTTTTGCAAATATGGAGCAGTACCTTCAGTCAGAGTCCGTCGACGCGGTACTACTCGACTTGGGGATCAGTTCACCGCAAATCGATACACCAGAGCGTGGATTCTCATTTCGGTTCGAGGGCCCGCTTGATATGCGGATGGATACGACACGCGGAATCTCTGCACAGGAATGGCTCGTGAGTGCAGCCGTCGATGAGATTGCACGGGTGATCAAAACCTTTGGTGAGGAGCGATTTGCGACATCCATAGCGCGCGCAATTGTGAAACAGCGCGAAGAGGGGCACCCTGTTCAAACCACTAAGGGTTTGGCAGAGCTGATTGCAAGCATAGTGAAAACGCGAGAACCTGGGCAGGACCCAGCAACGCGAACGTTTCAAGCGATTCGAATTTTTATTAATCAAGAATTAAGCGATCTTGAGAAG
>VGIH01000058.1 GCA_016867965.1 Betaproteobacteria bacterium
GTCAACTCGAATTTCTTAAGCAGTTCGAGTTGACCTACGATCGAAGCCTGATTGATGCGCGGCTTACTCTTGACATAGCTACCATCGGCCTTCATGAGCCATGCTGAGGCATTATCTTTAAGCAAAATCATCAAACCCTCGTTAATCACCCGTTGCTTTAGTTTGGGATCTTTGATGGGGAAGGCAATTTCTACACGGCGTAGCAGATTACGTTCCATCCAGTCTGCACTAGACAGATAGACCTGCTCAGAGCCACCATGGTAGAAGTAATAAATCCGGTGATGCTCTAAGAAACGGCCCACGATTGAGCGCACCTTAATGTTCTCGGAGAGGCCTTTCACCCCAGGTTGCAGCGCACAGACTCCGCGCACAATGAGATCGATCTTGACCCCAGCCTGAGAGGCTTTGTAGAGCTCCTCAATGATGGTCTTCTCCAAAAGCGCATTCATCTTGCCAATGATGCGCGCCTTCTTGCCTTGCTTCGCAGCCTTGGTCTCGGCACGGATGTGATGTACGAGTTGCTCGAGCATGGTGAACGGTGCTTCCCACAGCTCTCGGGTCTCGAGTTGCATGCCAGTTCCCGTGAGTTGCTGAAAAACCTGATGCACATCCTTAGTGATGAGCGGATCGCAGGTCATCAAACCAAAATCGGTGTAGAGCTTGGCGGTGCGAGGGTGGTAGTTACCGGTTCCAAGGTGGGCGTAGCGTACCAGTGCAGTCTTACCCGATTTGTGGATTTTCTCTTTACGAACGATGAGTAAGAGCTTGGCATGGCATTTATGACCGACCACACCATACACCACATGCGCGCCTACTTCTTCTAAGCGGGCTGCCCAATTGATATTGGTTTGTTCATCAAAACGGGCGAGGAGTTCAAGGACCACCGTCACTTCTTTACCATTTTGGGCCGCCTCAATCAGCGCTTCCATCACCGGTGATTTATCCCCAGTTCGATATACGGTTTGTTTAATCGCCAATACCTGGGGATCTCGACTGGCTTCGCGTAAAAGATCTAAGACAGGCTCAAAGCTTTCATAGGGGTGGTGCAAGAGGAGATCGGAGTGCTTAATGCGTTCAAAGAATGAGACTGCCCCAGTGCCTGCACCGCGTTTGAATGGCATGGCAGGCGCATGGGGTTTAAAGACCAACTTCGGTTGATCGACTAAGTCAGGGAGTTGCGCAAGGCGGACTAAATTGACGGGACCATTGACTCGATAGCAATCGCGCATGTCCAGATTATTCTCTTTGCACAGGCGTTGCAACAAGGCTTCTGGAATATTGACGTTTGCTTCAAGTCGCACGGCATCGCCTAAATGGCGGGTGGGCAACTCACCTTGTAAGGCTTGACGTAAGTCAGTGATCTCATCATCGGATACAAAAAGATCGGAGTTGCGCGTGACCCGAAATGGATAGCAACCAACGACTTCCATTCCTGGGAACAGTTGACCGACAAAGGCCTGAATAAACGACGATAAAAAGACAAACGCATCTTGATCTTCCGCTAGGCGTTTGGGCATCTTCACCAAGCGAGGTAATGAGCGCGGTGCTTGCACGACAGCGAGATTGGCCTTGCGGCCAAACGCATCCTTACCTTCAAGTTGAACAATAAAGTTCAAGCTCTTATTGATGACGCGTGGGAATGGGTGAACGGGATCGAGGGCGATGGGTGTTAGGAGGGGAAAGAGTTCTTCTTTGAAGAAGTCCTCGGCCCAAATGCGTTGCTCGTTATCCCAATAATCCGGCAGTAAAAACTGGATACCTGCTTTACGCAATTGCGGGATCAGTACCTGTTGATACAGTTGGTATTGGCGATCGACTAAGGCATGTGCGTGATGCGATACCAAGTCATAGCTCTGTGCAATAGTACGACCATCGGAGCCCTCTTTTGATGGGTTATCGCTGAGTTGTTCTTTGATACCCGCCATTCGTATCTCAAAAAACTCATCGAGATTACTCGAGACAATACTCAGAAAGCGAATACGTTCCAAGAGGGGAATCTTTGGATCTTCGGCTTGCGCCAGTACCCGTGAATTAAACTCTAGGATACCGATTTCACGGTTGAGTAATAAAAGTGACATATCTCTTTATATTTCACAAATGTGTCACTTTTATTTCATAAAATAAGAGATTAATTTAACTAGCAATTTCCTATCGTGTCTAAGACCAGCACCCCCGATAAGCCCGGACTAGACCTAGTAGCCGCTGTAGACCTCGGCTCTAACAGCTTTCGATTGCTTATCTGTCAGGCCTACATTACCCCCTCCGGGATGCAGTTACGTACCATCGATACCTTGCGTGAGCCAGTTCGCTTGGCGGCAGGCTTAACCCCCGGCAAGGTTTTGGATGAGGAGGCAATGGAGCGGGGCTTGGGCGCAATTCGACGCTTTGGGGAGCGCTTGCGGGACTTTCGGCCGGAGCAAGTGAGAGCCGTCGCCACCAATACCTTGCGGGTAGCACGCAATGCCCAAAAGTTTGTGCAAGAAGCTCAGGTTGCTCTGGGATTTCCGATTGAGGTGATCGCTGGAGTGGAAGAAGCTCGCCTCATTTATATCGGCACCTCCCATGAGGCACCAGCTGTTTCAGGCAATCGCTTGGTGATTGATGTGGGTGGTGGCTCGAGCGAGTTCATTATCGGTAAGGGTTATGAGCCTAAGCTCTTAGAGAGTCTTTATATCGGCTGCGTATCGCACAGCATCCGTTTTTTCCCGAACGGGACGATTGATCCCCATGCATTCAAGGAGGCAGAGCTTGCGGCGCGCCGCGAGGTGCAAGTGATTAAAGGACGATTTAGTAAATCAGGCTGGAATCAGGTAATTGGTTCATCCGGAACGGCGCGCGCTTTAGCGGATTTGATTGCCGACAATAAACTAAATGGTTCTGAGGAGAAATCGACCCTTGATCCCTTAGACAATAGCGGTGCGGGGGTGATTACCTTCCAGGGCCTCAAGGGGCTGAAGAAGCGCCTTTTAGACTTTGATCATATTGATCGGGTCAACCTCATTAACCTTAAAGATGATCGTCGTCCGGTATTACCCGGAGGGCTATCGATCATGCTCGCCATCTTCGATGAGTTAGGTATCGAGCGTATGGAAGTTAGTGATGCAGCATTGCGCGTGGGTGTGCTCTATGATCTATTAGGTCGCACGCAACATGACGATATGCGTTTCGTAACCGTTGAGCAGTTTATGCAACGCTATGCAGTCGATCGTGAGCAGGCTCATCGCTTGGGGATGCTGGCGGCGGATTTCTTGGCCCAATTACCAAAGCCCAATCATGAGAGCCGCACTGATAACCTTGCCTTACTTGGCTGGTCAGCCAACTTGCATGAGGTGGGATTATCGATCTCGCACAACGGCTATCACAAGCACTCAGCTTATATCGCCGCTAATGCCGATATGCCAGGGTTCTCGAAGAATGATCAAGCCCGACTGGCGGCGCTCTTATTGGGGCATACAGGCAAACTAGGCAAACTCTCAAACAATGCCAACTTCACCGATTGGCGCATGTTGTTCTGCATCCGTCTGGCCCATGTCTTATGCCGCTCACGCATGGATGAGCATTTGCCGAAGGTGAAGGTGAAGAACCCTAACACTGAGACCTTTGAGGTCTTGCTTGATCGACAGTGGGCAAGTGCCCACCCCTTAACCGAGTTCAGCCTGCGTAAAGAAGCAGCGGAGTGGGAACGAATTGGGTATCGCTATACGCTAAAGCTAACGGATTAGCAGCACTCGAATAGTTTTTGGTCAATCCCTTTTGAATCAAGGGAGATTGTTGATATTCAATCGAAAATAAACTAAAATTTTAAAACTACTTCCCTGATAGTTTCATCTGTCAGGCGCAAGGCCTCTCTTGAGGCCCTTGCTTTTTTGAGCCACCTGTAATCAATCCGCCTTTTCTAGAAAATGCTTCGCGTAGCGGGGATTCATATCGGAGAGACGCAACATCGTGAGTAGGTCAGCGGTGTTGAAGTCTGGATCCCAAGCGGGCGCACTGCAAATCTTGGCTCCAAGTTTTAGGTAGCCCTTGATGAGTGGTGGTGCTTCAACATCAAGACCGCCATTGAGACGATCTAAGGGGAGGGGTAACTTTGGGAACGCATGGTTCTCAACCGGCGCCATTTGCTCTGGCCCGAGTGAGTTGTAGAGACTCGCTGCATAGTGGCCGCCATCGGCCATCGGAATGCTGGCGCAACCAAGCATGATCTCGTATTGGTGCTGTTTCATGTATTGGCCAAGACCACTCCATAGTGCCATGATCACTGCGCCCGAGCGATAGTCCTCATGTACACAGGAGCGACCCACTTCAACCATTTTGGGGCGTAAGTGATTAATGCGAGAGAGATCAAATTCGGAATCCGAGTAAAGACGACCGAGTTGGCTCGCTTTATGGGGTGGCAAGACACGGTAAGTACCAATCACGCGCAAGGTCTCTGGGTCACGAATGAGTAAGTGATCGCAATAGGCATCAAACTCATCGATATCAAGACCTTCTTCATTGGCCGGTAAGCGTGCACCCATCTCTTCAGCAAACACCTTGTAACGCAGGCGCTGCGCTTCTTTGATCTCTTCGTCATTAATAGCCCATGAAATCTTGAACGGGGCACGCTTGGCTTTACCTAATAGTTGGGGGATATTTTCTAATCCAGTCTTGGATGAAGATGTCTCAGATTTGGCCTCACCCTTGGTGGCCTCGGGCTTTTTGCCAAAGAGCTTCTTGAGGGGATTCAATTTATCCGCCCAGGGTTTTGTAGGAATTGATGCGTTCGCATGACGTTTCGATGTAATGAATAGATTGTCCAAGGGCGAAAAGGGATTTGGGATATCAGACATCGTGGTTCCTTAGTTATAGCCTGATCCTATAGGGTATATGTTACAGGAATAAGGCATGGGTGAAATATTCATAAGTAATTGATTTTATTGAATAAATTCTTGATAAAGGACGGCAGCCCAGATCACAAAGGCGATTAATAGGGCTAACATCACGGCGGCCGAGCCAAAATCCTTGGCCCGTTTAGAGAGGTCGTGGTGTTCAAAAGAGATCCGGTCAATAGCCGCCTCTACGCTCGAGTTGAGTAGTTCAATGACCAGCACCATGATTAAGGAGCAGATCATGAGCGCCTTCTCGAGTAGACCCACTGGCAAGAGAATGGCAATTGGACTTAAGACAAGCAATAAAACCAACTCCTGCCGAAAGGCGCTTTCTTCTTGATACGCAAAGATTAAGCCATGCCACGAGTTTTTGGCGGCATGGATTGCCCGGGTGAGACCGCGATTCCCCTTATGAGGATTTTGTTTAATGTCGTAGGGTTGACTCATCAAGCAGGAACCGTTTGCGTGCTCACATGCACACGAACCGGCTTTAAATGATTGGCAAATTGCTCACTTGCTGCTTTCCATGAGAACTTCTCGGCATGAGCACGTGCTACCTCACGCGGAATGCGTAGCGCCTCCATGCATGCAGTCTTTAAATCCTCATGCATGACCCCGGCTTTGGAGTCACCCAGTACATCAATCGGACCCGTCACAGGGTAAGCAGCCACAGGGAGACCACACGCCATGGCTTCAAGCAAAACGAGACCAAAGGTATCGGTCTTGCTTGGGAACACAAACACATCAGCGGCAGCATAGACCTCGGCCAATTGATATTGATTGAGAACGCCAAGGTAGTTCACGAGGGGGTATTTCTCCTTAATTTCTTTTAAGGCTGGACCGTCACCGACCACCCACTTTGATCCAGGCAGATCAATCTCCAAAAAGGCATTGATGTTCTTTTCAACTGCAACCCGACCTACGTATAAAAAGATGGGATGAGCAGAGTTCAATACCTTGGAGGATTGGGCTTTAAAGATCTCAAGGTCAACACCGCGTGACCAGATCACAACATTATCAAAACCGTATTTCTCAAGATCGTCTTTCACCACTTGGGTGGGTGCCATTACCGCCATCGATGGTCCATGAAACCATTTGAGGAAGCGATAGGTCCATGCCAGAGGAATACGAGCGCGTGCATAGACGTATTCCGGAAAACGGGTGTGGTAAGCGGTTGAGAATGGTAAGTGATGGCGTAGTGCATACGAGCGTGCCGCCAACCCAAGTGGCCCCTCGGTCGCAATGTGAATCGCATCGGGCGAGAACGCCTTCATCCGCTTGGCGACACCTTTACCAGGCAGGATCGATAAGGAGATATCAGGATAAGTAGGGCAGGGGATGGTCTTAAATTCAGCGGGAGTAATCATCTCGACCTGATGCCCCATCTTCTGCAGCTCATACGTAGTTTGCTTGAGGGTTCTCACAACGCCATTGACTTGGGGTTCCCAAGCGTCAGTCACGATCATGATTCTCATGTAATGGTCTCCATTGAATGGGTAATAGTGGATTGCGCCATCAATCCAGGTGATGACACGCGGCTTGGAAAAGAAATCGATAAGCTCATTTGTTCAACCGTTACTTCCTCGATGACGAGTTTGTCGTCCAAGATGCGAGGCCAATGCACAATCTTGAGCTCACCCTCGTGGGTTTCAACTAAGGCGGTCAAGCTTTCGACCCAATCGCCATCATTGCAATAGAGGAGGTTGTCGATCATGCGGATCTCGGCTTTGTGGATATGCCCACAAACCACGCCTTGGCAGCCCCGTAAACGAGCCTCGCGCGCCATGATCATTTCAAAGTCGGCGATGTAACTCACTGCATTCTTCACCTGGTGCTTTAGGTATTGAGAGAGTGACCAATACTGCATGCCCATCCGAACGCGTAGCAGATTGAGGTAGCGATTGAAGTACAGGATCAGGGAGTAGAGGTTGTCACCCACATAGGCAAGCCACTTGGCGTATTGCATCACGCCATCAAATAAATCGCCATGGGTAATCCAGAGCTTGCGACCATCAGCCGTTGTATGAATGGCTTCAGGAACCACTTTGATTTCACCAAAGGAGAGACCTAAGAACTGACGAATCGATTCATCATGATTGCCAGGAACATACACAACTTCAGTTCCTTTGCGAGCTTTACGTAAGATCTTTTGGACCACATCGTTATGGGACTGTGGCCAGTAGATACTTTTCTTTAAGCGCCAACCATCAATGATGTCGCCCACTAGATAAAGGGTGTCGGATTCGTTATGCTTTAAGAAATCGAGGAGGAATTTCGCCTGGCATCCAGGTGTCCCGAGATGCACGTCTGAGATCCAAATGGCTCGATAGTGCTTCATGGACCTCTACGATGCCACCGCATCATGAAATCATCATGACACTTTGGTGTCAGTTTGATGACAAGCGCCAATACATCCCCTTTATCATCTGAACTATGGCAGATTCCTCCCGACTCTTACTTTGGCCCGCCTTACACATCATTTTTCATGTGATCAAAGGCGCGTTGATCCTGATAACCATCTTTCCCTTTGCGCAAGAAGCTACCAAGAAACGCCATATTCAATCTTGGTCGAAGCAACTGCTTAGCATCTTTGGTATCAAACTCAAGGCCATCAATATCGAGTATTTGCCCAGGAGCGGGGGCTATCTGATTGCGGCAAACCATATTTCGTGGATTGATATTGCTAGTATTCATTCCTTCTTGCCTTGCCGCTTTGTGGCGAAGTCGGAAGTCGCTGGCTGGCCTGTATTCGGATGGATGGCCAGACAAACTAGAACCCTCTTTATTCGCAGAGACAATAAACGGCACGGCAAAGAGATTGCTAAGCAATTGGAAGATCTGCTCCCCAAAGAACCAATATGCATCTTCCCAGAAGGGACCTCAACGGCAGGGGATCAGGTCTTACCATTCAAGACGAATCTCTTTGAATCAGCCGCCCAAACCCACGTCCAAACCTTCCCAATGGCTATTCGGTATCGCAATGCAAATCAGGAATATAGCGATGCCACCGCCTTCATTGGCGACATGACCTTAATTGATTCAATTACCAAGATGCTCAGAGCCAAAGCCATTACCGTCGAGCTGATCTTTGCTCCAAGCCCAGCAACTGACATGGATCGCAAGGATCTCGCTCTGTATTGCGAGACCCAAGTGCGATCCATGATTGAGGCTAGAAGTTAGCTCGAACGCCAACCATCAAACTGCGGCCGGGCTGGGGTGCATATAAACGAACTGCCATCGGAGTGGTTGCATAGCGAATACTCTCATTGAGAATATTCTTCATCTGCGCAAATGCTGTCCAGCGAGTAGAGTTAATTTTTTCTGTATAAGAAAGCCCAGCATCTAATAAGTTATAACTTGGAGTTGGACCAACCTCAAACGTTGCTAGACGATTTTGCTGTAAGCTGTAGATATAGCTCATATTAGCTAACCAACCATTCTTCTGATGTGCCAGCTGTAATCCAATTCGTGGAGCAGGCTGCAAGGGTAAATTACCACCTGCATAAAAGGCACCCTGCGAGGCATCGGCAAACAAACGAGCACCAGCACCTGTATTCCCCCAGTTATGGGTCAACTCTCCTTCAATCCCTTTAATAATGGCTGAGGTCTGCCTAGATTGAGTAGCAGCAAAACTGTCTTCTCCACCCGTAAACGTTGAACCTAAGTAGTAGTTATAGATATAGTTATTAAACCTGTTAGCGTAGATGTTTAATTTACCATTAATGAAACCTGTGGTCTTCTGTAAATTTAATTCAAGATTATGCGATGTCTCCTTATTAAGATTTGAATTGCCAATGACAAATGTTGCTGTAGATTCATGAACTCCATATGCGAAAAGGTCAGACGCGCTAGGAGCTCGTTGCATCACTGTATAACTTAGACCTGAGGCATAGCCCTGCGCGAAGTTCCATAATCCCCCTGCTGAATATGATAGTAAGTTAAAGGATTTATTAGAGGTTGTCGGTTTTGTAACCGCCTCAGCATCTGCAGATAAATCTTTTCCCGTGGTTGTGTAAACAGTACTCGTCGGATTCAGTTTTGCAATATCGTAACGTAATCCAAGATTGGCCTGCAGTGATCCCCAGCGTTTTTCCTCAATTAAAAATAATGCATTGGTATTAGTTTTAGTTTGTGGAAGAATGGCATAGTCACCGCTTACTTCCTTTGCGTTGGTATCTTGAGCAATTAATTGCGTTCCAAACGTTCCTTTCCAGCCCATGATGGGTTGGTGACCTATTTCAAGTCGAACCTCGTTAGCATTATTTTTAAAAGTTGCAGCACGAACATAGTTTTTATTAAATTCATGATGAATGTATTGATGTTGTGCGGCACTTAATTTAATCTTAGAAATACCTGAAAAAGGATCACGTGTTTCGTGCTTAAAATCATATCGACTTTGACCTAGCTGTAACTTGCCGCCCTCAACTGTAGGGATGCCATATTCTCGATTTAGACGCTCAACCGATACACCGGTATAGCCTGATGTATGCACTATAGAGGCACCTACTCCTAAATCATTACTGTTATCAAACGAGTTCCTCAATTTTCCCGTCCTATTGACACCACTAAGTCCTGCTACCGACCAGTCTGTTTTTCCATTAAGAGCAGAATTTCCTGGAAACCGATAGTGTTGATTATTGTTAATTGATGTATCCACATGCAGTGCAATAGAACCATAGGATGCCTCTACAACCCCCGAAGCTGCTCTACCGTTACTCACAGATTCATAACCAGTTCTTAGGGCGCCTGTTGGTTTATCAGGTAAGTTGGAGAGGATGCGATCATTGACTACATTAACTATCCCCCCGCTTGATCCAGTTCCATAGAGGAGGGCTGCCGCACCTCTTAGGATCTCAATCTGTCTAGCATTAGCTATTGCGCTTGCAACCGCATGATCTGGTGACATCGCTGATAAATCGCCAACTGCTAAGCCATTTTGTAAGATCTGTACCCGCGCCCCCTCAAGACCGCGCATTACAGGACGCGAGGCACCTGCCGCATAACCAGTTTGGGATACTCCAAGTTCATTACCAATGGTGCCACCCAAGGTGCTGCTTAACTTATCTTGCAGTTCATTACCTTGCAAAATCTTGGTTGGGGTCAAGATACTGGTTGTTGATTCTCTCGCACCCGTCACATCAATTTGCATTGGGTTTTGTTGAGCAAAAACAGCGCTTGTAAATGCGGCAGAGGCCACAAGCCACAGGGCCGACCGCTTTGTCGGCAAATAGTTTGTATTGATATTCATGATGACTCATCCAATAAATAACTTTATCTAGTACAACTAGATAAAAGAATTAATAAACACTACCTAGTACATACGCACTAGGACACCGAGGGTTTAAAGGATGAGTATTGGGGGAGCCCGAGATTGATAGGGCTGATGCGATACCGATTGAATCGGTGTAGAGGTAATGCTAAAAAGACTTTGATGAAAAAGATTGGGGACTGAGTAAGTAACAAGACCGCCTGTAATGATTCCGGCGAGGGTCAGGGCATCAAAGAGCTGGCAGTCAATGGAGCTCTCGTCATGACCCAAAAGCGCAAAGAATGAATGCAACTTATCATTGCACCGATCGTGTGTATTTTCTGCTTTTAATTGAACAGCATGCCCACTCGCGGGGTGATCAACGCTATGTTGTAGCCCAAGCCATTGGGTGGAGACCAGGCTTAGTAGCAAAAAGCCAAGCCAGACCCAGAGCCGTAGTGGGCGAAGAGTTGCGCGAGAGTTAGTAATGAACGACATAAGCCTTATGGTACAGGAGCTGTCAACCCCCCCCTAATGTAGGAGGGCGCTTAGAGCTCAGTCAGGCTATAATAAGGGTCAGTCGGAGTGTAGCGCAGCCTGGTAGCGCACCTGCTTTGGGAGCAGGGGGTCCAAGGTTCGAATCCTTGTACTCCGACCACTTTTCTCTTGTTGATTCTCCCAAATTCCTCAAAACCGCCAAGTGACACCAATCTCGGTACGGTTGGATACGATCCCTTTGCTACTCCATGCATTATTTGGTGTCGTGCTACTTTGTAAATACGAGAAACCAACATCAATATTTTTATCGACTGAGAAGATCGCTGCTACCATCCCATAGTCATTA
>VGIH01000059.1 GCA_016867965.1 Betaproteobacteria bacterium
TGCCTCGCACGTGTCGGCCTGTCGCAGCGCTTGATGCATTACCCTAAAACCCTATCGGGTGGTGAGCAGCAACGCGTGGCCTTGGCCCGCGCGTTTGTCAGTAAGCCAGCCATCCTATTTGCAGATGAACCCACCGGTAGTTTGGATGAGGCAAGTGGCGCCAAAGTCATTGAACTCCTTTTTGAGCTCAACCGCGAGAATGGCTCTACCTTAATCCTGGTCACCCATGACCCTCAATTAGCACAGCGCTGTAGCCGTCAGTTAATACTTCAAGGCGGTCGTCTTCTCTAAAAATAGCTTGAGGATCGCTAGGATCTTATAATTGCGGGATGTCCTTTTTCCGTTGTCTGCCCGGGGCTGATGCCCTCTCTGTATTCCGTCAACAACGGCTTCTGAGTCACCTCCATCAGGAAGGGATTGAACTTCAGTCGGTTCATGCTCAGTACCTGCACTTTATCTGGTCTGTCAACGAACTAAGCAGTCAGGAGCTCGTAATGCTTGAGGCCTTACTGCAATACGGTGAACCATATCAAGCAATCGCCACACCCAATCGTGCCATCGTGATTCCACGCTTTGGAACGGTTTCACCTTGGGCAAGTAAGGCGACGGATATCGCTCATCAATGCGGATTGGATGTGTTGCGGATCGAGCGCGGTATTTGCTATCAATGGAGTGCAAAACGACCGCTCAGCCCAGAGCAAGAACGCATTTTGCAAGCAAGTCTTTTTGATCGCATGACCGAAATCATTATTGCCTCGTACGAAGAAGCGAATGCTCTGTATCAAACGCTGCCAGGCCGTCTGTTTACTCGCATTGATGTGATCGGCATGGGTCAAAAGGCGCTTGATGACGCAAATCAAGCCTTAGGGTTAGCGCTCTCGGCCGATGAGATCACGTATCTTGAAGAGAACTTTAAGCGCTTAGGTCGCAATCCCAGTGATGTTGAGTTAATTATGTTTGCGCAAGCGAACAGCGAACACTGTCGCCACAAAATCTTTAATGCAAGTTGGACAATCGATGGCCAGAACCAAGAGCACTCACTCTTTGCCATGATTCGGAACACACACCGTTTGCAGCCAAAGGGAACTGTGGTTGCTTACTCGGATAACTCAGCGATTATGGAAGGCTGTGAAGCCGATGTATGGAGTTCCACAGGCCCCGCTGGGCAATATCGCACTAAGCGAACTCTGGTGCATACCTTAATGAAGGTTGAGACCCACAACCATCCCACTGCGATTGCTCCTTTTCAGGGGGCGGCGACTGGATCGGGTGGCGAGATCCGCGATGAGGGCGCAACCGGTATTGGTGGTAAACCCAAAGCAGGACTCACTGGATTTTCAGTATCGAACTTGCATATCCCTGGCACGAACTTGCCCTGGGAGCAAAAGCCCTATGGCAAACCAGAGCGCATCGCGACCCCCTTACAAATCATGATCGATGGCCCACTGGGTGGTGCCGCTTTCAATAACGAGTTTGGTCGCCCTAATTTGGGTGGGTATTTCAGGGTCTTTGAACAAACCATTGCAGGTAAGCACCGCGGATACCACAAGCCCATCATGATCGCCGGTGGCATTGGTGCGATTGAAGACATCCACACCCATAAGAAACCCATTCTGGATGGCGATCTGCTCATTCAGTTGGGTGGTCCCGGGATGCGTATTGGCATGGGCGGTGGCACAGCAAGCTCGATGGCAACAGGTACCAACACCGCCGACCTTGACTTTGACTCCGTTCAACGCGGTAACCCAGAAATTGAGCGTCGTGCGCAAGAGGTGATTAATCAATGCCGCTCGCTAGGAGAGAACAATCCGATTGTGTCAATCCACGATGTCGGTGCAGGTGGCTTATCGAATGCATTTCCTGAGCTTGCCGATAGCGCCAAGCTCGGTGCGCAATTTGAGCTTCGCAAGATTCCGTTAGAAGAGAGCGGCATGAGTCCCGCTGAGATCTGGTGCAATGAGTCGCAAGAGCGGTATGTCATTGCCATCCACGCCAAGGATCTCGAACGCTTTGCCTCCATCTGTGAACGGGAGCGCTGTCCCTATGCGGTCGTTGGGCATACCACCCAAGATCGGCAGCTGCAATTGCACGATCAGCAGCAAAGTACTAATTCAGATCAACGCTATCCAATTGATATGCCGATGGAGGTACTCTTAGGTAAGCCTCCCAAAATGCACCGTGATGTACAAAGTACGCACGAGCAATTTGCTCCAATCAATTGCAACGACATTGATCTCAAAGTGGCGATTGAAGCTGTATTGCAACAACCAACCGTAGCCAGTAAATCGTTCTTGATCACGATTGGGGATCGCACCGTGGGTGGTTTAAACTCTCGTGATCCCTTTGTTGGACCTTGGCAAGTACCGGTAGCTGATTGCGCAGTAACCACCATGGACTACCACGGCTATCGCGGTGAGGCCATGAGTATGGGTGAGCGCACTCCCGTCGCGCTCTTTAATGCGCCCGCGGCGGCCAAGATGGCGGTGGGTGAAGCCATCACGAATATTCTGGCAGCCGATGTCCAACGAATTGAAGACATCAAGCTCTCAGCGAACTGGATGGCTGCTTGTGGTCAGGCGGGTGAGGATGCCAAACTCTTTACCTCAGTAGAAGCGGTCGGCATGGAGCTCTGTCCTGCTCTGGGGATCTCGATCCCAGTCGGAAAGGATTCTTTATCAATGGCCACCACCTGGCAGGATCAGAATCAAACCAAGCAAGTGATTGCTCCCGTGTCGCTCATCATCTCGGCCTTCGCCCCAGTACATGATGTTCGCAAAACACTGACACCACAACTCAACACCGAGATCGCGGATACCGAACTCATTCTGATTGATCTGGGGTGTAACCAAAATCGCATGGCTGGCAGCATCGTCACACAAGTATTTGATCAAACCGATAGCGAAGCACCATCCGTTGACAAACCTGAGGTCCTCAAAGGTTTTGCCAATGCGATTACACAACTGCGTGCCAACGAAATGGTCTTGGCCTATCACGACCGATCCGACGGAGGCCTACTCGCGTGTATCGCGGAGATGGCCTTTGCCAGTCACTGCGGTATTTCCATCAACGTTGATTTACTCTGTATTGATGCGCGTACCGAACAGGATTATGGCGATGCGAAGAATTGGGCGAGCCAAGTCAGCGGTCGCCGCCATGAACAAACCATTCGGGCGCTCTTTAATGAAGAGCTTGGGATGGTGATTCAGATTCAGCGTTCGCAGCGCGATCCGGTCTTTGCTATCTTACGAGAACAGGGCATTAGTGCCTTTAGTCATGTGATCGGTAAACCCAACTCGAATGACACCTTAGAGATCTGGCGCGATGCAAAATGCGTTTACTCAGAGAGCCGCATTACCTTACAAAAACTTTGGCAAAACACCAGCTATCAAATTGCACGTCTACGCGATAACCCCGAGTGCGTTGATAGTGAGTTCAACGCCTTGGATGACGCCAAGGACCCGGGCATGAGCCCGAAGCTCACGTTTGATCCTAACGAGAACATCAGTACACCTTACCTCCAAAAAACAATTCGACCAAAGATCGCCATATTACGAGAGCAAGGTGTGAACTCGCATCTGGAGATGGCCTATGCAATGGATCTTGCTGGTTTTGCTACGCACGATGTCCACATGAGCGATTTACTGGCGGGCCGCACACACCTTAACGAGTTTCAAGGCCTAGTTGCCTGCGGTGGATTTAGTTACGGCGATGTACTCGGAGCCGGTGAAGGATGGGCTAAGACTATTCTCTTTAACCCAATGCTCAGTGATCAGTTCAGAGCGTTTTTCAATCGCTCGGACAGTTTTGCATTAGGCGTTTGCAATGGTTGCCAGATGATGAGTAATTTATCGAAACTCATTCCAGGGGCAGATGCCTGGCCGAAGTTCACTCGTAATCAATCAGAGCAATACGAAGCGCGTTTGGTGATGGTGGAAGTGTTAGATTCTCCATCGCTGTTCTTCAAAGGCATGGCAGGAAGTCATTTACCTATCGCAGTAGCACATGGTGAAGGCTATGCGAACTTTAAACACCAAGGCAATGATCAACAGATTGAATTCAATCACTTAGCAGCCATGCGCTTTATTGATCACTACGGCAAGCCAACGCAGCGCTATCCATATAACCCTAATGGTTCCCCTCAAGGACTTACTGGCGTAACAACTCCGGATGGCCGTTTCACAGTAATGATGCCGCACCCCGAGCGCGTGTTCAGAAATGTGCAAATGAGTTGGCATCCCAAAGAATGGCATCAGCACGCGGATGGTGCAAGCCCGTGGCTGCGCATGTTCCGTAATGCCCGCGTTTGGGTGAACTAGGTGGCAAGCAACAAAACATCGTTTCCCCCAGTTACGTTCTCCGAGTCTGGTGGTATTCGCTATCTGAATTTAGGTACACCTTGGATTCAAGGTGCGATGCGGATTCGGGATCCAAACGAAATCTATCTTGAGTACTCCCAGCAAATGATGGCGTGGCTTCTGTTTTTACAAAGTCGGCCTGGAATGCAAGTCACTCAATTGGGTCTTGGTACCGGATCCTTAGCGAAATTCACCCTCGAACATTGTCCTGGTGTACTCAACACCATCGTGGAAATTAATCCAGCGGTGATCATTGCGGCAAAGACCATGTTTGATCTACCCACAGACCCCAACTTAACGATTATTGAAGATGATGCGTTGGCGTATGTGAAGAACACGCGCCATCACCAACAGTCTGATGTCTTGCAAGTGGACCTGTACGATGCGCAAGCCAAAGGGCCGGTATTGAGTTCACTCGAATTCTATCAAGCCTGCTACCAAAGCTTAAAAGCAGTTGGGGTGATGACCGTTAATTTATTCTCACAGCATAAAAGCTTTGACATAAATCTCAACAACATCTGCAAAGCGTTTAAGGGCAGGGTACTCATCTTCCCAGAATCGCACGATTGCAATGCGGTCGCCATTGCCTTCAAGGGCCCCATGATCAAGACGGATTGGGACCCTATTGTGCAACGCGCCAAAATGATTGAAACAACGACGGGACTTCCAACAAAGCCTTGGGTACAGGGTCTGCGGACAGTCAATGCGCATCAAGAGGAAGGTCTTGCCATCTAAATAAACCTTTTCTTTGTATCCTATGCAATTTTTATGTTCAAAAAACTGATAATGCAACTATTTGGGATGAGGAAGGTCGTGCTTTTACAGATTTTAGTTGCGGAATTGCCGTTCTTAATACAGGGCACAATCATCCATTAATTAAAAATGCTATTCAAAAGCAACTTGAGTTATTTACTCATACTGCATTTCAAATTGTTCCTTACGAGATATATGTATCTCTTGCGAAGTGAATTGCAGATATTGTTCCAATTAGGGGCGATAAAAAAACAATGTTTTTTCTACGGGTGCTGAGGCTGTTGAAAATGCGATTAAGATTGCACGTGCTTTTACTGGCCGATCAGGACTATTGGCTTTTTCTGGCAGCTTTCATGGCAGAACACATATGGGTCTTGCCTTAACAGGAAAAAATGCTCCATATAAAACAGGCTTTGGTCCTTTTCCATCTGGCATCTACCATCTTCCATTTCCTAGCCCTACACTAAATGTGACTGTTGAAGATTCAATTAAAGCTTTGGAAAATTTATTCAAAGCCGATATTGATCCTAAGAGTGTCGCGGCTGTAATTATCGAACCCATTCAAGGTGAGGGTGGATTTTATGTAGCTCTAATTGAGCTTATGACAAGGTTGCGCGCTCTTTGCAATGAACATGGAATTGTATTAATTGCTGATGAAATTCAGTCAGGTTTTGGCCGAACTGGAAAAATGTTTTGCATGGAGCACTTTGGGGTTGAGCCTGATCTTATTACTATGGCTAAAAGCATTGCTGCTGGCCTTCCCTTATCAGGGGTTTGCGGTAAGGCTCATATTATGGATGGACCATCGCCTGGCGGCCTAGGTGGCACCTACGCTGGTAATCCTTTAGCAATAGCTGCGGCACATGCTGTATTAGATGTATTAGAAAAAGAGAACCTTTGTTCTCGTTCTATTCGTTTGGGAAATAAATTAAAAGAGGTGTTGATTGCAGAATCACATCATAATCCCTATATTAAAGAGGTTAGAGGGATTGGTTCAATGATGGCGATTGAGTTTTATGACCCAATTTCTAATACTCCTTCAGCATCAATTGCCTCTAAAGTACAAAAAAATGCCCTTGAGAAACAATTACTGTTGTTAACATGTGGAGTCTATGGAAATGTGATCCGGTTTTTGTATCCTCTTACAATTCCGGATCAGCAATTCGAGAGTGCTTTGAGTGATTTGGTGAATGCGATTCGTGAAGCGAGTGATGAGCTCGCTTCAGTATAGATATTATTTAAACACTCACCGTATCCGCAACCTCACTAAAGTCTTTGATCTTGTCAAAGTTCATGTAGCGATACACATCATTGGCTTTGGCATTGACCGCTTGGAACTGTTCCAAGTATTCGGCCATGGTAGGTATCCGACCAAGTAGGGCGGCGACCGCAGCGAGTTCAGCCGAAGCTAAATACACCCGCGTATCAATCCCTAAACGATTGGGGAAGTTACGTGTTGAAGTGGAAACCGCCGTAGCACCTTTGCGGATTTGGGCTTGATTACCCATGCACAATGAGCAACCGGGGGACTCCATGCGCGCACCAGTGCGACCCAGAATGCCGTAGTAGCCTTCCTCGGTGAGGATCATGGCATCCATCTTGGTGGGCGGTGCTACCCAGAGGCGCGTTGGGATATCG
Organism: Betaproteobacteria bacterium; assembly: GCA_016867965.1. GTDB lineage: Bacteria > Pseudomonadota > Gammaproteobacteria > Burkholderiales > Burkholderiaceae > Polynucleobacter. Next base: position 6,747 of record VGIH01000059.1, read on the forward strand.
GTTTTACCTTCGAGGATCTTACCGGCAGCACGGAAGTGTCCAATATTGGTCATGCACGAACCAATAAACACTTCATCGATCTTGTCACCCTGAACCTCAGAGAGGTACTTCACATCATCCGGATCATTGGGGCAGGCCAAGATTGGTTCTTTGATCTCGTTTAGATCGATCTCAATGACCTCAGCATAATCGGCATTCGCATCGGCCTTGAGTAATTGCGGATTCGCGATCCAGTTCTCCATCGCTTTGATACGGCGTGCGAGGGTGCGCTTATCTTCGTAGCCATTCGCAATCATCCACTTCATGAGCGTAATGTTGGAACGCATGTATTCGATAATGGGCTCTTTATTGAGATGCACGGTGCAACCACCGGCAGAACGCTCGGCTGAAGCATCCGATAGTTCAAAAGCCTGCTCGACCTTCAGATCAGGTAAGCCTTCAATCTCAAGAATACGGCCTGAGAACACATTCTTCTTACCCTTTTTCTCAACGGTGAGAAGACCACGCTTAATCGCAAAAAGAGGAATCGCATTGACCAAGTCCCGCAAGGTAATACCAGGTTGCATTTGGCCCTTAAAGCGAACCAGTACGGACTCGGGCATATCAAGTGGCATGACACCGGTTGCAGCCGCGAATGCGACGAGACCCGACCCAGCAGGGAAAGAGATACCAATGGGGAAGCGAGTGTGGCTATCGCCACCGGTGCCACACGTATCGGGCAACAACAAGCGATTTAACCAACTATGAATCACACCATCACCTGGGCGCAGTGATACGCCACCGCGATTAGTCATAAACGATGGCAGTTCATGATGGGTACGAATGTCCACCGGCTTTGGATAGGCCGAGGTGTGGCAAAACGATTGCATCACTAAGTCTGCGGAGAACCCCAAGCAAGCAAGGTCTTTTAGTTCATCGCGGGTCATTGGACCCGTGGTGTCTTGCGAACCCACGGTGGTCATGTGAGGCTCGCAATAGGTTCCTGGACGAACGCCTTGGCCTTCGGGTAGGCCGCATGCACGACCCACCATCTTTTGGGCCAAGCTAAAACCCTTCTTATTATCGGGTGGGCTAATCGGCACTTGGAACTCAGTCGATGCGGGTAAGCCAAGTGAGGCGCGTGCCTTAGCCGTTAAACCACGACCAATAATGAGTGGAATACGACCGCCGGCGCGAACCTCATCGAGGATCACTGGTGACTTCAATGTGAACTCGGCAATCACCTTGCCATCTTTGTAAACCTTGCCTTCATAGGGGCGCAGTTCAATCACATCACCCATATTCATTTGGTTGACGTCAAGCTCAATGGGGAGGGCACCCGCATCTTCCATGGTGTTAAAAAAGATCGGTGCAATTTTGCTGCCTAAGCAAACACCACCATAGCGCTTATTGGGTACAAATGGAATGTCTTGACCGGTCCACCACAGAACGGAGTTGGTGGCTGACTTGCGAGACGACCCAGTGCCAACGACATCGCCCACATAGGCGATTTGGTGGCCTTTTTGCTTAAGCGCCTCAATTTGTTTCATGGGACCGCGCACTCCAGCCTCATCGGGCTCAATACCTGAACGGGGGTTCTTGAGCATCACCGTCGCATGCAACGGAATATCGGGACGGCTCCACGCATCGGGGGCTGGGGAGAGATCATCGGTATTGGTTTCACCGGTGACCTTAAAGACCGTGAGGGTCATGGATTTTGGTACTGCAGGCCGGCTGGTAAACCATTCAGCATTGGCCCAACTCTGAATCACAGCCTTAGCATTTGCATTACCTTTTTCGGCTAACTCATTGACATCATTAAAGTAATCAAACATGAGTAAGGTTTTCTTGAGGGCTTCGGTCGCGGCAGCGCCACACTCCTTATCCTCTAGTAATTCAACTAATGGTTTGATGTTGTAACCCCCGAGCATCGTGCCCAAGAGTTCAGTCGCCTTAATCCGTGAAATGACAGGAGATTGCAGCTTCCCTTTGGCAAGCGCATCCAAAAACTCGGCCTTAACCTTGGCCGCCTCATCCACTCCAGCGGGTACGCGATAGCTAATTAAATCAAGGAGTTGGGCCTCTAAACCTTTAGGAGGGTTCTGAAGCATTTTGACTAACTCAGCAGTTTGATCCTTGGTTAATGGGAGGGCGGGGATGCCTTGCGCGGCACGTTCAGCTACGTGGGATTGGTATGCGTCTAACATAAGATTCCTGATCAGAAGTGGGCCAAAAGAACAGGCTATATTGTAAAACTTTACTGACAGCGGATCTAGAGAAAATACCCCAAATCCCCCTGATATTTAAAGGATCTCTTCGTCCTTAAGAGCCCAAACCAAGGCAATCACCCAGCCAATTAAGGACCAGCCTAAAAAGAGGTTGAGGGCAAAAATAGCCCCGGTATTGGCGCGTTTGCGGTAAAACGCAATCGCCACCGGCAGGAAATAAAACAGGGATAGAAGGGTGATGAGGATGGCGAAAAATAAACGCATGTCTAATTTTACTTAGGGCAAGTCCGAAGTCTCTTTTTTTCAATCCGCCCAAGCTATCGTTATAATTGCGTATTACCAATAGACGTTAAGCGATGACCAAATACGTTTTTGTCACTGGTGGTGTAGTTTCTTCTCTGGGAAAAGGAATTGCAGCCGCCTCGCTTGCCGCGATTCTTGAATCACGCGGCCTGAAAGTCACCCTCCTAAAATTAGACCCTTACATCAACGTTGATCCCGGAACCATGAGTCCGTTCCAGCATGGTGAGGTCTTTGTAACCGAAGACGGGGCTGAGACCGATCTCGATTTGGGGCATTACGAGCGCTTTGTGAGCGCGAAGATGCGCAAGAGCAATAACTTCACCACGGGCCAAATTTATGAGTCGGTAATCCGCAAAGAACGCCGCGGTGAGTATCTTGGCAAGACCGTTCAAGTGATTCCGCATATAACCAATGAGATACAGGCCTTTGTGGAAAAGGGTGCTAAAGCGAGTCATGATGGCCAGGCCGATATTGCGATTTGCGAGATTGGCGGTACCGTCGGTGACATCGAGTCGCTCCCGTTCTTAGAAGCGGCACGCCAAATGAGCTTGAGACTTCCCAAAGGCGATTGTGCATTTGTGCATCTGACCCTTGTACCTTGGATTCAGAGTGCGGGGGAGTTGAAGACCAAACCCACACAGCACTCGGTGCAAAAGCTTCGTGAGATTGGTATTTTGCCAACGGTCTTATTGTGTCGCGCCGATCGCGAGATTCCGGATGATGAGCGCGCTAAGATTTCTTTGTTCTCCAATGTCCGCGAAGAGGCAGTCATCTCGGTGTGGGATGTCGATACGATTTATAAGATTCCGAAGATGTTGCACGAGCAAGGCATGGATGAGCTCATCTGTCAGGAACTCAATATTCATGCAAAGCCTGCTGATCTAGCGATGTGGAACTCGTTGGTGTACGAGCTTGAACATCCTCAGTATGAGGTCACGATTGGTATGGTGGGTAAGTATGTGGACCTCACCGAATCCTATAAATCATTGATTGAAGCCCTGCGCCACGCTGGAATACATAATCACACCAAAATTAATATTCGGTATATCGACTCCGAGCGCTTGGAGCAAGGTAATTTAGAGTGCCTCCACGATCTCGATGCCATTTTGGTACCCGGTGGATTTGGTAAACGCGGCACCGAAGGAAAGATCAAAGCCGTTCAGTATGCTCGTGAAAACGGCATACCGTATTTGGGGATC
>VGIH01000060.1 GCA_016867965.1 Betaproteobacteria bacterium
CTGGCCATGAAATTTCTGTTTATTGCCGATCCCCTCGATTCATTCAAGGTCGAGAAAGATAGCACCTTGGCCATGATGCGCGCTGCATCGGCTGCAGGTCATGCGATTTGGTATACCCAAAGCCATGATTTGCTGTGGGGTGAAGGCAAGGCCAGAGCGCGTTGCCAAGCGATTGAACTTTTAGATGGTGAGGATTGGTATGCGTTAGGTTCCTTTGAGGAGCATCCGCTGGAATATTTCTCAGCGGTATTGATGCGACAAGATCCACCTTTCACGGTGGAGTATTTGACGAGCACCTGGATCTTATCGGCTGCGGTCTTGCAAGGGGCGCGGGTATTTAATTCGCCAGATGCGGTTCGCAATCATTCTGAAAAACTCTCGATTACGGAGTTCCCACAATTTATTCCTCCAAGTTTGGTGACGCGTGATATTCATGCAATTCGTGATTTTCATCAGCTGCATCACGATATCGTGATTAAGCCGCTCGATGGTATGGGAGGCATGGGCGTATTTCGGGTCGGGCCCGATGGCCTCAATTTAGCAAGTATTGTTGAAATGCTGGGTGAGAATGGCGCACGCACGTTGATGGCACAACGTTACTTACCTGAAATTACTGCTGGGGATAAGCGCGTTTTATTAATTGGTGGTGAAGTCATGCCCTATGCCTTAGCCCGTATTCCGCAGGGCTCGGAGATTCGTGGGAACTTAGCCGTGGGTGGGAAGGGTCTGGCGATGGCCCTGACAGCGCGCGAAGAAGAAATTGCAAATCATTTGGCTCCTATTTTGGCTAAGCGCGGTTTGTTCTTAGTTGGACTTGACATGATCGGTGGCTACTTAACCGAGATCAATGTGACTAGTCCAACCTGCCTTGTGGAAATTACTCAACAAACCAATTTGGATATTGCTCAAAAATGGCTTACATTGCTTGAAAAGGAGCTAATTTAAAGTGCCAGGAATCCTAATTGTTGCCCACACACCGATTGCTGGATCCATGCTTGGCTTTGTTGAGCATACCTATGGCAAGACCCCGGTTCGTATGGCTGCAGTTGATATTCCTCCGTATGAGGATACGAAAGTCAGCTTTGATCGTGTTTATGAAGCGGCAACCCAGGTCCAAAGTGAATATGGAATATTGGTATTAACGGACGTCATGGGTGCCACGCCGGCAAACGTTGCTACTCGGCTTGCAAGGTCAGACCTTTTCCAGTGCAAGGTGATTGTTCTAGCCGGTGTGAATTTACCAATGCTCATGCGGGCAATTTCTTATCGGGGTACCGGGGTTGAATCGGTTGCCCTAAAAGCAATGCAAGGAGGTCAAAACGGAATTATTCGGTTAGGGGCGCCCTCTTCGATGACAGAGACTCAGCCTATCTTGAATCAGAATGCAGGAACGAGCGATGCCAAAAGTTGATATTGAAATTATTAATAAGCTTGGCCTGCATGCACGTGCCTCAGCAAAATTATCGCAACTCGCTAGTGAGTATCCGTGCGAGGTTTTTATGAGCAAGAACAACCGACGTATTAATGCCAAAAGCATTATGGGCGTGATGATGCTAGCTGCCGGTATCGGAAGTATCGTCACCATTGAGACCGTTGGCGAAAAAGAAGACGACGCCTTACAGAAAATTTGTGAATTGATTCAAGATCGATTTGGTGAGGGCGAGTAGGAATGACTTTCGCCCTTCACGGCATAGCGGTTTCCAAAGGTATTGCCATTGGTAAAGCTGTATTAATTTCGAGAGCAGCCCTTGAAGTCAGTCATTATTTAATTGAGTCTGGAACTGAAGAGGCGGAAGCTAAAAAATTACTGGAAGCATTTGATTGCGTTCGCCAAGAGCTCAATACCCTAAAAGCTGCTTTACCCAAAGATGCTCCACAGGAGATGGCAGCATTTTTAGATGTTCATCAACTAATCCTATCTGATCCTACCTTAGCCGAGAAGCCTTTAGCACTAATTCGGCAAAAACGCTTGAATGCGGCTTGGGCGTTGACGACCGAGCTTAATGATTTGCTTGAGCAATTTGCTGAAATAGATGATCCGTATTTAAAGGAACGTGGCAACGATATTCGGCAGGTCGCTGAGCGAGTCCTGAAGGCACTTCAGTCGCATAACCGTCAGACTGTCATTGGTGGTGAGGGCCTGATTAGCGGACACTTTGAAGATGACACGATTGTGGTCGCGCATGATATTGCACCCCATGACATGTTGCGGTTTAAAGAGAATGCATTAGGTGGATTTGTGACCGATTTAGGTGGCAAGACTTCACATACCGCCATTGTGGCTCGCAGCCTAGAAATACCTGCAGTTGTTGGTATTCGGCACGCGAGCGACATGATTGAGCATGGTGATTGGATTGTGATTGATGGCGACCGCGGGATTGTGGTGGTTGCTCCAGACGAAATGCTCTTAAGTCAATATCGGAGCCTTCAGGCTGAAAAACGCATTGAGTCAGAGAAGCTCCAAGAGCTCAAGTACAGCCCAACCCGCACTAAAGATGGTGTTGAGATCGAGTTATTTGCCAATATTGAATTACCAGAAGATGCAAAGCATGCCCTAGATTTAGGGGCAGTCGGTATTGGCTTATTTCGGTCTGAGTTCTTGTTTATGAACCAAGAACACGGTCTTCCAGATGAAGAGAAGCAATATCAGGAATACACCCGTGCCGTTGAGGCAATGTTTGGCTTACCAGTGAATATTCGTACGATTGACATTGGTTCCGATAAAGCGGTGGCGGGAACAGAGACCGGAACCACTGGAACCTCCCCGCTCGGATTGCGGGCCATCCGTTGGTCTTTATCTGAGCCTGAGATATTTTTAACTCAATTGCGGGCCATATTGCGTGCCTCTGCGCATGGTCAGGTTCGACTGTTATTGCCGATGTTAGCTCATGCTCAAGAGATTCATGAAAGCTTGCGTTTGATTGAAAAAGCGAAGCAGCAATTGCAGGAGCGAGGTCAGGCATTTAACCCAGATATTCAGGTGGGGGCAATGATTGAAATACCTGCAGCTGCCTTAATGATGCCGCTCTTTGTTAAACACTTTGATTATTTGTCGATTGGCACTAATGATTTGATTCAGTACACCTTGGCGATTGACCGCGCCGATCATGCTGTGGCCCACTTGTATGACCCATTAAATCCAGCAGTGCTGAACTTAATTGCAGGGATTATCCGTGAAGCAAATCGAGCTAATGTACCCATTGCAGTATGCGGTGAGATGGCTGGCGACCCTGCTTTGACAAAGCTATTGCTGGCGATGGGCCTGACCGATTTCTCAATGCACTTTAGTCAGCTCTTACTGGTCAAGCGTGAGATTATGCACGCCGATACTCGCAAGTTAAAGATGAATATTCATGAGCTATTAGCGGCTTACGAGCCAGTTGAGCAAGGCGTTCTATTTAATCGCCTGAACTCAATTCATTAAGGTTTGCCTGATCCGCATACGGGACAGGCATGATGGCGTGCGAGATTAATTTCATCTACCTGGGTCGTTCGGGCATTCCAGATTAACAAACGTCCGAGTAATGGTTCTCCAAACCCAATAATCACTTGCAGAGTTTGCGCCGCCGCAATAGTTCCAATAATGCCAACCAAAGGTGCAAATACTCCCATGCTGGCACAGTTGGTTTCAACATAATTTGGGTCTGGTGGAAAGACGCAGGCATAGCACGGTGAGCTCGAATTACGAAGATCAAATACGCTCACTTGACCATCAAAGCGAAATGCAGCTCCAGAGACCAATACTTTTTTATGGTTTACACACACCCGATTAATTAAATGTCGGGTCGAAAAGTTATCGGTACAGTCGACCACCACATCAACATCACCAATCAGTTCTTTGAGTAATGGTTCATCAACCTTCTTTTCAAGTGCTTGAACCTGGCAGGTGGGATTTAAGTTTTTCAGAAAACGCTTACCTGATGCTACTTTACTCATGCCAATACTATCCATTTGATGTATGATCTGTCGCTGAAGATTGGTGAGATCAACATGATCATGGTCGATTATGGTAATTTTTCCAACACCAGCTGCAGCCAGGTATGGTGCGCAGGCGGAGCCCAAGCCGCCAGCGCCAATAATGAGCACATGGGAACTTAACAGCCGCTCTTGGCCAGCAATATCAATTTCATCGAGCAGTAGGTGGCGCGAATAGCGAAGAAGCTGCTCGTCATTCATGAGCAAATGAATTACTCAAGTTTAGAAGCCGAGCGTTTGACCGTTTGACCGTTTAGGAAGGCAATCGCTTGTTGCAACATGAAGTCATCATTACTGCCAAACTCAGGTGGACGACGATTCTTTTCTTTCTCACGCTCTTCAGGAGTCTTCTTCGCGTTACGCTCTTCAATGAGTTGCAACTCTTGGAGGCGACGCTTCTCACGATCTTTGATTAAAGCCTCTTCAGACGATTGTTTGTTGCGTAGGTGCTTCTCACTGTCAATTTCTCGGGTAATCAATACATCTTCGGGGTCGCCGTCTTTATTCTGATCAACTGGAATATCGGGTTTAATTCCAAATGCTTGAATTGAGCGACCATTGGGCGTGTAGTAATAAGCAGTGGTGATTTTGAGTGCAGAGTCGCTACTGAGTGGGCGAACGGTTTGAACCGATCCCTTACCAAATGTAGTTTTTCCAAGAATGGTGGCCCGCTTGTAATCTTGTAAAGCACCCGCAACGATCTCAGAAGCGGATGCCGAGTATGCATTGACAAGTACTACCATTGGAATTTTCTTAAAGAGAGGCGGAACCTCATCAAGGGGATCATTTGATTCGTTCAGTTTATACATCGCAGGAACCGCATTAAATACCTGCCGTGAGTCAGGAGCCTGACCTTTGGTCGACACAATCACAGCACCTGGAGGCAAGAAAGCAGCCGCTACCCCAACGGCACCTTGGAGTAGGCCACCACCGTTATTACGTAAATCCAATACCAGGCCTTTTAAGTTCGGATCTTTAGCGGCAAGCTCTGCTAATTTTTTTGCAAGATCGGGAATGGTACGTTCTTGAAAGCTAGTGATACGGATCCATGCAAAATTATTATCGACAACTTTTGCTCGAATCGATTGCACTTTGATTTCAGCGCGAGTGATGGTGACCGGAAAAGTACGCTCTTCACTTTTTCTGAAAATCGTTAAAGTAATTTTGGTGCCTGGTGTGCCGCGCATGGTACGAACGGCTTTATCAAGTGACATACCGCGCACCGGTTTATCGTCAAGACGGGTAATCAGATCGCCGGCTTGAAGACCAGCTTTAGCGGCAGGTGAACCCTCGATGGGATTAAGAACTTTAACTAAACCATCCTCAGAGGTGATCTCAATACCCAGGCCAGCGAATTTACCAGCGGTTTGTTCTTGCATTTCGGCAAAGTCTTTTTTGTCGAGATAGGCGGAGTGCGGATCAAGACTGCTGACCATTCCCTTGACGGCATCGGTGAGCAGCTGCTTGTCATCAATAGGCTCCACATACTCACGCTTAATTTGCCCAAAAACATTCGATAGCGTGCGTAACTCATCAAGCGGCAAGGTGCTTGTACCCTGCTGTGCGGTCGCAGAGAACTGAATGGTTGCCGCAATCCCGGCAATCAGGCCAATGCTAACGAGGACAATATTTCTAAATAACTGACGCATTTCGCTATTTTGCCTCTAAATAGAAATGTTGTATTGGGCGAAGCTCGTCATCCAGCTCATAAATGAGGGGATTGCCGTTGGGCACGTTGACTTCCATGATTGCTTCATCGGATACCTGATCTATATGCTTCATCAGGGCTCGGATGCTATTGCCATGGGCAACCAAGATAACCCGTTTTCCAAGTTTGAAAGCTGGGGCAATCGACTCATTCCAGAGGGGCAGAACCCGACTCATCGTGTCTCTAAGGCACTCACCGCGGGGAATATCCTCATGTTTTAGCTTGGTGTAGCGGGGATCATTGGCTAGCTCAGAACGTTGCTCAGGGCTTAAGGGGGGCGGGGCGATGGCATAGGAGCGCCGCCAGATAAGCACCTGTTCGTCCCCAAACTTGGCCGCAGTTTCTGCTTTACTGAGTCCAGTCAGTGCGCCATAATGACGTTCGTTTAATCGCCAGCTGTGGACCACGGGAACCCACATCAAATCCATTGCGTCTTGGATATTCCATAAGGTCCGGATGGCACGTTTCAAAACTGAGGTGTAAGCAATATCAAAGTCATAACCAGCCTCCTTCAGTAGCTGACCAGCCCGTTGGGATTGCTCCACACCGGTTGGGGTGAGATCAATATCGGCCCATCCAGTAAACCGATTTTCAAGATTCCAGGCGGATTGTCCGTGACGGACTAGGATGAGTTGTTTCATAGATGCATTCTATAATCTGACAATGGACTTCTTAGCTCAAACCGACAACCTCGTATTGGCCGCCTTAATGATCATTTCGGGCACGGCTTTATTCATGCCAACATTATCAACCCTAATTAGTGGCAAGGGCCTAACCCCTACCGATGCCACCATTTGGATTAATCGTCGCAAGGCCAGCGTGATCGATTTGCGAGCCGAAGAGGATTTTAAATTAGGCCATTTGCCAAATGCCAAAAATATCGCACTGGAGACTTTAGGTTCAAGTCTGAAAACAATGAAAATTGATCAAAAGTATCCCGTTGTGGTGATTGGACGGGGACCAGCTCATTCTCAGAAAGCAGCCAAAGAACTGCGCAATCTTGGATATATCGAAGTGGGTGTTTTAGATGGCGGTATTGGCGCTTGGCAAACTTCTGGATTGCCACTTGTTAAATCGTAATGGGGAAGCCATGCCAGACGTTCTGATGTATAGCACCCGTGTTTGTCCGTACTGTGTCATGGCAGAAAAACTTTTGCAAAAGAAGGGTGTTCAGAATTTGCAAAAGATTTTGATTGATGTCGATCCGGCAAGGCGAGAAGAGATGATGTCACGCACGGGTCGGCGAACTGTTCCACAAATTTATATTGGCGATCGTCATATTGGCGGTTACGATGATCTGGCAGCATTGGATCGTGCAGGCGGTCTTGATCCGCTTTTAGCCTAAACGTTTCTAATACGAAAGAGGGTTTTTATGAGTGATGCTGCAACGAATTCAGCAACTGGTTCAAACGATCCTTCGTTTGTTATTCAAAGAGTATATTTAAAAGACTTATCGCTCGAGCAACCCAATGCCCCTGGTATTTTGTTAGTTGCTAGCGAACCACAAATTCAGGTGGAGTTGGATATTGCGGTGGATCGTTTAAGTGATGAGTTGTTTGAGGTTGCTCTTTTGAGCACCGTTACTGCGCGCGTCGAGGGTAAGGTCATGTTTTTGGTCGAAGCGAAACAAGCTGGTATTTTCGAGTTTAAAAATATTCCACCCGAGCAAATTGATCCAATGCTTGGCATCACTTGCCCAACAATCATCTTTCCTTATTTGCGTTCGAACGTTGCCGACATCATTAGTCGTGCTGGTTTTCAGCCCATTCATCTTGCTGACATTAACTTTCATGGTATGTATGAGCACCGCTTGGCCCAGGCTCAAGCAGCTCAAGGCGCCCAAGCTGGCAATGGTGACGCAGAGAGTAAGATTATTTTGCCTAACTAATGAATATCTCGGTTCTAGGAGCAGGAGCATGGGGTACAGCCATTGCTATATCCGCTGCTAGTCACCATTCGGTTTGTTTATGGGCGCGTAACCCAAATGCGGCCGAAACCATGCGCAGGGATCATGAAAATAAGCAGTATTTACCGGCTGTTACTCTGCCCAATTCATTAGCAATCGAATCGGATTTTGATAGGGCCGTTGGCCGCTTGGGATCTGATGACTTGTTAGTCATAGCTACGCCAATGGCTGGTTTAGCAAGTACGGTAGCCGATGTGTTTAAAACGGCACAACACCCATTTAATATTTTGTGGCTTTGTAAGGGCCTAGAGCCTGAAACTTCACTCCTGCCGCATCAAGTTGTTCAGCGCGAACAAGAACGGTATGCCATTCATGCGCATGCAGTCGGAGTGTTATCGGGCCCTAGCTTTGCGCGCGAAGTTGGTGAGGGCCTGCCTTGTGCTTTGACAGTAGCTAGCGCCACCTCTGAATTTGGTCAGCAAGTACAAACCGCATTTCACCATGGAAATATTCGAGTCTATGCAAGCGATGATCTGATTGGCGTTGAGCTTGGTGGCGCAGTGAAAAATGTATTAGCGATTGCCGCTGGAATTTGCGATGGTCTGGGATTAGGCATGAATGCCCGCGCTGCCTTATTAACTCGAGGCCTTGCAGAAATGATGCGCTTAGTGAAAGCCGTTGGTGGAAAAAGTGAAACCTGCATGGGCCTTACTGGATTGGGTGATCTCATTCTGACCGCAACTGGTGATTTATCGCGTAACCGCCGGGTGGGTCTATCGCTTGCTGCTGGTGAGCCTTTAGATCGAGTGTTGGCTGCCCTTGGTCATGTGGCTGAGGGCGTCTTGTGCGCTCAAGCCGTGAGTGATTTGGCTAAAAAACATCACGCTGAAATGCCAATTTGTACAACGGTTAGTCAGGTGTTGAATGGTCAGTTAAGTCCTGAGGCGGCCGTTCGAGCCCTAATGGGTCGCGAGCCTAAATCGGAAAATTAAGTACCACCCTGGAATTGGTACTGGCGCCACGCTTCATAAACAACGATCGCCACTGAGTTTGAGAGATTTAAGCTGCGACTATTGGCAAGCATTGCAAGTCGTAGGTGATTTTCACGTGGAATGCTAGCGCGTACCTGATCACTGATTCCTTTGGTCTCCGATCCGAATACAAAGTAATCGTTTGGATGAAATTCCGTATGAAGCAGAGAGCGCTGACCTTTGGTCGTGAGAGCAAAGACACGTTGTAGATCAGCCTTTGTAGTTTTTAGAAAATCAGACCAGTTCTCATGGAGCTTTAGACTGGCAAATTCATGGTAGTCCAAACCCGCCCTCTTTAATTTGGCGTGTTCAAGAGGAAAACCAAGCGGTTTGATTAAATGCAATTGCGCACCGGTATTGGCGCATAAACGGATGATATTTCCAGTATTGGGCGGAATTTCAGGTTCAAATAAAACGACATTAAACATAGCAGCATCATATTGCACCTAAGATTTCCAAGGTGGCGTTCGAAATATGGTCCATGCGCTTACCTGCTTTGCCCCAGATTGCTTGAGGGTTGCTGCTAAAGAGTGAATGGTTGAGCCAGTGGTCATCACGTCATCAATAATGAGGATATGTTGCCCCCTAATTACGGAAGCCCCGCCTCCATTCAATGCAAAACGCTCATGCATCGATGCGGTTCTCTCAGCACGATTAAGGCCTGCCTGAGCAGTATGTGTTTCTTGGCAAATCACCAAATTTGGAATGAGTCTGATGGATTTCGGAAGATCAAACTGTTTCGCGATTTCCCATACCTGATTAAAGCCACGCGCCGCTAATTTTTTAGGACTAAGTGGCACTGGAATTAAAACATCAGCATCGCATGTTTTGAGAGTATGTTGATGAAATATATTCCACAGCAGAGCAAACCCAGAAGCGCATGCTAATCTTTTTTGGTACTTCAGAAGATGAAGTGGGTGGCGCAATGGTTCTTGATAAAGGTCGAGATAAACCACCCGATCAAATGCTGGCCTCTCCTCTTCACATTGGGTGCAGATTGATTGATGCGGTTTAATTGGTAAAGCACAAACCGCGCATGATGGACCAATTTGCGAGCGATTTATAGCAATTCGCTTGCGACATGCGTGACAAACAATTTTCGCTTGTGGGTTTTCGCACACCATGCACAGTAGGGGTAATAGATATTGGGTTACGGTACTAAACCAGCGCATTGGGGCGCTGAGTATACTGATTCGATGACCACTTCTCTTTCATGGCTTCGTGCAGAAATTCAGCGGCGGATGCTTGATAAGTTAGAGCCCATCAAGTTATCACCAAAACAAATTTTGCTCGAACCCGATTTTTCTGGGTTAAATCGTAGGGCATTTATTAAGCGTTTTCCTGGGGCGCAGATTGACATCATTGCCGATTCTCAAATTCAGGGAGCAACGCCATTCCGAATCAAACTTCAACAGGCACTAAGTCGAACCTTCCTGAGCTCTTGCCGATTATTGACTCAGGGGATCCCAGCCGACGCATCCTATGACTTAATCCTCAGTAATTTATCGTTGCAAAGTCGCAGTAATCCAGGAGCCTGGTTAGCAAATTGTCACCAACACCTCACTGAGGGCGGTCTTATTTCATTTGCCTATTTAGGACCCGATACGGGTAAAGAACTTCGGAATGCCAATTCAGAAGGGGGGCATTTACAAGCTCTACCGGGCGCCCTCGATATGCACGATATTGGGGATGCCTTAGTTCAAAACCGCTATTCGGATCCGGTCATGGATATGGAATAC
>VGIH01000061.1 GCA_016867965.1 Betaproteobacteria bacterium
ATTCGCTTGCAACAAATAGGCTCGCGCGTTTAGACACTATTTGCTTTTAGCCTTGACTCTTTGAGTCGTGGTTCAACGAGGTGGCCCTTGCGTGCGCGATTACCTGCAAAGCCTTTCAGCGTTTTAGCATCGAGATGCGTATCGGTTGGTTTGCCAGCGCGGCCAAGTCCAGAGTAACTCGCACCATCAGCACCAACTGCGATGGCTGAGCGCATAAATTCTTTTGGATCGAGACCCATCAAGATCACACCTTTGCCACCCGTGGGTAGGCGCTTGAGCTCATCGAGCGGGAATACCAAGAGTCGACCGTTTTCGGATAAGCAAGCAACTTGGCGCATGCCCTCGCTCACCTTCGCAGCACCCAGTGGTGCATCACCGGCTGTTTTCTTATCCAGACCCACAAAGGATTTACCTGCTTTATTACGAGTGATCATGTCAGCAACATTAGCCAAGAACCCATTACCGCCTTTGGTGGAGATTAGAACCAGATCATCGGCGTGACCCGCATAGTAGGCGACCATTTGCGAGCCTGCGGCAAGATTGACGTAACTCGTCAATGGTGAGCCATCCCCTCGTGCACCAGGTAACTCACTCACGGCAACTGTATAAACCCGACCATCACTACCAAAGCCAAGCATTTGATCCACGGTGCGGCACTCAAAGGTGTCATAGAGCGCATCACCGGCTTTAAAGGTGAACTGCTGAGGATCATGCTCATGGCCCTGACGAACCCGCACCCATCCCTTTTGGGATACGATCACGGTCACTGGCTCATCAATCACCTTCACTTCGGCTACTGCGCGCTCGTCTTCTTTCATGAGGGTACGACGCGCATCACCATACTCCTTCGCATCGCTCTCAATCTCTTTAATGATGTGCTTACGCAATGCTGACTCATTACTAAGCAACTCATCGAGTTCGGCCTTTTGCCCTTTGAGCTCTTTGAGCTCCTGTTCGATCTTGATCCCCTCAAGACGCGCAAGTTGGCGAAGACGAATCTCTAAGATGTCTTCCGCTTGGCGCTCAGTGAGCTTAAACGCCTTCATCAAATCGGGCATAGGCTCATCGCTATTCCGAATTAGCTTAATCACCTTATCAATGTTCAGAAAGACGATCTTGCGTCCTTCTAAGATATGCATCCGGTCCTTGACCTTACCCAAGCGGTGCTCAGTACGTCGGGTTACGGTCTCAACTCGAAACTCAATCCATTCGGTCAATATCTCTTTTAAGCCCTTTTGACGGGGGCGACCGTCATTGCCGATCATTACCAAGTTAATCGAGGCATTGGACTCGAGCGAGGTATGTGCCAAGAGTAAGGTGATGAACTCGCTCGGCTCTACGTTCTTACTCTTCGGTTCAAACACTAAGCGGACTGGGGACTCGCGACTTGACTCATCACGTATGCTATCTAAGACGTTCAATATGGTTTGCTTAAGATTATTTTGCTCGGTGGTGAGTGACTTCTTACCCAACTTCACTTTCGGATTGGTGAGCTCTTCAATCTCTTGCAAGACACGTTGTGCAGAGGTGGCTGGTGGCAACTCGTTAACCACCACTTGCCATTGGCCACGAGCGAGCTCTTCAATCGTCCAGCGAGCCCGCACTTTGACCGAGCCACGCCCACTCTCATAGATCTGAGCGATCTCACTGCTTGGGGAAATGATTTGCCCACCACCCGGAAAATCCGGGCCAGGGATATGTTTAAGTAAGTCGCCCAAACTGGTTTTAGGTGACTTCATCAACGCCACAGCGGCGCTTGCGACCTCGAGCAAGTTATGCGATGGGATCTCGGTCGCCATACCCACAGCAATTCCGGAGGCGCCGTTGAGTAACACGAATGGTAAGCGTGCAGGGAGTAGTTTGGGTTCTTTAAAGGAGCCGTCGTAGTTGGGCACAAAATCAATCGTGCCTTCATCAATCTCAGCAAGCAGCAGACTTGCAATCTTGGTCAAACGCGCCTCGGTGTAGCGCATGGCCGCAGCTCCATCGCCATCGCGTGAACCAAAGTTACCTTGGCCATCAATGAGTGGATAGCGTAAGGAGAAATCCTGAGCTAAGCGCACTAAGGCATCGTAGGCGGATTGATCGCCGTGTGGATGGAACTTACCCAAGACATCACCAACCACACGCGCACTCTTGACAGGCTTAGCGTCAGCGCGCAAGCCCATCTCGTTCATGGCAAAGAGAATGCGACGTTGCACCGGCTTTTGACCATCAGCAACTTCTGGGAGTGCGCGCCCTTTGACCACACTGATGGCGTAATCGAGGTACGCGCGCTCAGCGTAAATGCCTAAGGATAAAAACTCCTCAGGGTTAGCAGTATTCGCTTTGGGACGTTCTTGCGTGAAGAGATCCCCCTGCTCAGGAATTGCTTTCTTACTTTTAGTCGATGTGGATTTTTTAGTTACCATGCTCTGTCCTAAATATCGGCTTCGACTTCATTGCCGCGCTCTTCTAACCAATCGCGGCGCGCACCAGACTCTGCCTTGCCCATCAACATGTCCATGGTCTTGATAGTTTCACTCTCACTCATCTCGCCCAAGGTTACTGGTAAGAGACGTCGGGTATCTGGATTGAGGGTGGTATCCCACAATTGCTCGGCGCTCATCTCACCCAAACCTTTAAAGCGCGAGATCTGCCACGCACCCTCGCGCACCCCATCTTTGCGTAGCTTGTCTTCAATCGCAATTAGCTCACTCTCATCAAGTGCGTAGATCTTCTGGGCCGGCTTCTTACCCCGCGCGGGAGCATCAACACGATACAGCGGTGGTCGGGCAATATAGACATGACCGTTCTCTACTAAGCGTGGAAAGTGTCTATAAAAGAGGGTCAAGAGAAGCACCTGAATATGCGAGCCATCCACATCGGCATCAGACAAAATGCAAATCTTGCCATAGCGCAGGTTGCCTAAATTAGGCTCATCATTGGGTCCGTGCGGATCAATGCCAATTGCCACTGCAATATCGTGCACCTCATTGTTCGCAAAGAGCCGATCCCGCTCGGTCTCCCACGTATTAAGCACCTTACCGCGCAAGGGTAGGATGGCTTGGTACCCTTTATTGCGACCCATCTTTGCTGAGCCGCCAGCGGAGTCACCCTCCACCAAAAAGATCTCGTTTAAGAGAATGTCTTCGCTCTCACAGTCAGTGAGCTTGCCAGGTAGTACTACGACACCCGAAGATTTTTTCTTTTCTACCTTTTGCCCAGCGCGGGTGCGCGCTTGTGCTTGTTTAATCACGAGCTCTGCCAGTGCTTTGCCGTAATCGACGTGGTGGTTAAGCCATAACTCAAGCGCAGACTTTACAAAGCCGGAGACCAAGCGCACCGCATCGCGGGAGTTGAGGCGTTCTTTAATCTGCCCTTGAAACTGCGGATCCAATACTTTGGCAGACAATATGAATGAGGCTCGAGCAAAGACGTCCTCAGGCATGAGCTTCACGCCTTTGGGCTGCAGAGCATGAATCTCGACAAAACTTTTGACTGCATTAAATAGTCCTTCGCGCAAACCGCTCTCATGCGTACCACCCGCAGGAGTTGGAATGAGGTTCACATAACTCTCACGTACCGGTACACCCTCTTCGGTCCAACTCACCACCCAAGCAGCGCCTTCACCTTCAGCAAAGGCTTCTTCATCGCCAGCACCACTGGCGTAATGCTCGCCCTCAAACGCAGGAATCACTGGGGCGCTATGGCCACTTTGTGCTAAGGCCTCATCGAGATAGCCTTTTAATCCTTGGGTATAGAGCCACGATTGGCTTTGACCGTTTTTCTCATGCACGAGCGTTACTTTGACGCCTGGCAAGAGTACTGCTTTAGAACGCAAGAGGCGCTCGAGATCAGCCATGGGAATGGTGGCGCTATCAAAGTATTTTGGATTGGGCCAAACGCGCACTTTGGTGCCATGCGCTTTGTCGCCTTTGGTGGCTGCTTTGGTTTTGAGCTTCTCAATCACATCGCCATCGGCAAAAGTGATGTTGGAGACCTGCTGCTCACGCCACACGGTCACCTCTAAGCGTTTCGCGAGTGCGTTGGTCACCGACACACCAACACCGTGCAAGCCGCCCGAGAATGCATACGCACCGCCACTGCCCTTCTCAAACTTACCACCGGCATGCAATTGCGTGAACACAATCTCCACCACAGGTTTTTTCTCTTGCGGGTGCATACCCACTGGAATACCGCGGCCATCGTCTTCAACACTCACACTGCCATCGGTGTGCAAGGTCACCACCACTTCTTTACCGTAACCACCGAGCGCTTCGTCAGAGGCGTTATCCAAGACCTCTTGAATGATATGTAGTGGGTTATCGGTACGGGTGTACATACCCGGGCGCTGACGCACCGGCTCCAAGCCCTTTAAGACCTTGATGGAGGATTCGCTGTATTGGGATGGTTTACGTGTTGCCATGCGCAGAAATTGTAGTCATATCCATGAGGTGGGTAGCAAAAGCATGGGAAAATAAGCCGATGGGAGCATTAAGTCATATTCGGGTATTGGATCTAAGCCGCGTTTTAGCGGGTCCGTGGTGTGCTCAGAACCTAGCCGATTTAGGTGCGCAAGTGATCAAGGTGGAGCGCCCTGGTGCGGGTGACGATACCCGTCATTGGGGGCCACCGTTTGCCAAAGATCCAAATGGTCAGGACACCACCGAATCAGCGTATTACATTTCCATTAATCGCAATAAGAAATCCATCACCCTCGATATCAGCACTCCCGAAGGGCAAGCGATTGTGCGCGATCTGGTTAAGACCTCCGATGTGGTGATCGAAAACTACAAGGTTGGTCAGTTAGCAAAGTACGGTTTGGATTACTTGAGTTTGTGTGCAATTAAACCGAATCTCATTTATTGCTCGATCACCGGCTTTGGTCAAAGCGGTCCCTATCAGCAACGCCCTGGCTATGACTTCATCTTGCAAGGCATGGGTGGCTTTATGAGTATTACCGGTGAAGCCGATCATCTACCCGGTGGCGGTCCTCAAAAAGCAGGGGTTGCCATCGTCGATTTATTTACAGGCATGTATGCCAGTTCTGCCATCCTAGCCGCAGTGATTCATCGCGATCGTAGCGGTGAGGGTCAATACATTGATATGGCGCTTTTAGATACGCAGGTCGCCATGCTTGCCAATATCTCCAGTAATTATTTATGCAGCGGGGTCTCACCGCATCGCTGGGGTAATGCCCACCCCAATGTCGTGCCCTATCAAACCTTTCAGACATCGGATAGCTGGATCATTGTGGCAGTGGGTAACGATAGTCAGTTCCGCAACTTTGTGAAGGCTGGTAACCGCGAGGCCTTAGCCGATGATCCGCGATTTGCTACGAATCCCGCGCGCATTGAGTACCGCGCTGCACTAATCCCACTGTTGGTTGAGATGGTGAAAGAAAAGACCAAAGCGCAATGGATCTCTTTGTTAGAGACAGCGGGTGTGCCATGTGGGCCCATTAATAATTTGCAAGAAGTGTTTGAGAACGAACAAGTGATTGCGCGCGGTATTGAAATGCATGTACCTCACCCAACGGCTGGCACCATGAAATTAGTCGCTAGCCCAATGCGTCTATCGAAGACACCGGTTGAAGTACGTATGCCTCCCCCACTATTGGGGCAGCATACCGACGAAGTGTTGCGTGACGAACTTGGCATGAGCGCCTCACAAATTAATGAACTGCATCAGAGAGGCATCGTATGACCCAGCGCGCTCCAAGCTTATCGATGGTCCAAGTGCTGATCTTTGGCAGTTTGATGGTTACCCTTTCCATGGGGATCCGTCATGGTTTTGGTCTCTTTAATATGCCCATTACCTCCGCCAACGGCTGGGGCCGTGAGACCTTCGCATTAGCGATTGCGCTCCAGAATTTAATTTGGGGATTTGCGCAACCCGTCGCCGGTGCGCTTGCCGATCGCTATGGTCCATTTAAGATCATGATTCTGGGTGGGCTCCTGTATGCCGTGGGTCTGATTGGTATGGCTCTCACCAATGATCCCTGGTTATTTCATTTAGCGGGTGGCCTATCGATTGGTATTGGTTTAGCAGCGACGACCTACAGCGTGGTGTACGGTATCTTAGGTCGTAATATCAGCGCAGAGAAGCGCGTCTGGGCCATGGGTGTCACTGCAGCAGCAGGCTCTTTTGGGCAATTCTTAATGATGCCTCTCGAGCAAGGCTTGATTACGAGCTTTGGTGCCAACGAAGCACTGATCTATTTAGGACTCATGGCTTCACTCATGATCCCGATTGCATTTTGCTTGCGCGAAACCGGTTTTCAGCCCAATCAAGCCGGTGATCAAACCATTCGACAAGCACTGAATGAAGCGATTGGTAATCGTAACTTTAGCTTTTTAATGATGGGTTACTTTGTGTGTGGCTTTCAGGTGGTCTTCATTACGGTTCACCTTGCACCTTACCTCAAAGACATGGCTTTGCAGTATCCAGAAATTAATGGCGCCAGCGTCGCAACCACTGCCCTTGCTTTAATTGGTTTATTTAATGTCATTGGTACGTATTACGCGGGTGTCTTAGGTGCGCGCTATCCAAAACGCTTTTTACTCTCTGCGATCTATCTCTCACGCTCTTTTGCAATTGCCATCTTTTTATTATTGCCCCTGTCATCGATGAGCACCTACGTGTTCGCTGCGGTCATGGGTGTGCTGTGGCTCTCAACCATTCCTTTAACAAACGCGATCGTTGCTCAAATCTTTGGGGTCAAATACCTCACCATGCTCTCCGGAGTGGTGTTCTTCTCTCATCAATTGGGTAGCTTTTGTGGTGCGTATTTCGGTGGCTACTTATACGATCTCACGGGCTCCTATCAGATTGTATGGGGCATTGCGATGGCCCTTGGGGTTTTTGCAGGCTTGATTAATTTACCAATCCGTGAAGAGCCCCTGCAGCGTCCGGCTAGCGCCTAAGGCTGTAGCAATTCGGTAGAATGCATTCATGAGCCAATCCGCATCAATCACCTCATCTCCGACCTGGAAAAAGATTGCGCTCTATGCCAGCAGTGCGATCCTTTTGGCGCTGGTCTTTACGCTTTACTTCATCCCTGAGGTTGTCATTGGTTTAGCTGAGCAAGCATGGGCCCTGTGTGGCTGGTAGTTCACTCCCGCTGTAGCACAATGGATAGTGCAATCGCCTCCTAAGCGATAGATCCAGGTTCGACTCCTGGCAGGGGGACCAAATTCATGTGAGTTTTTTTGAATTAGGAAAATCACTAAATCGATTGAATATCAATGTGTCACGCATTTGTTACGCTTTTTCATTCATGCACAGTCCATTGGTGATGAAGTTATCCACAGTGCGTGTGGACAAAACTGCAAAATGATTTGTAAGTGCTGATTTTTAAACGAGTGAGCTAGTATGCTCAATAATTGAGCATCAATCGTGTGGCTTGATTGCATGGTCAATGAGTTGGCTTACACTTGACTCATGGCAATAATCCCTGTAAGCACTCTCGCCGCCCTCGAAGAAATGTTGCAAAACGCGAGTTGCCATTTGCCCCACGCGTGCTTGCCAGTTCTGTTTGGTGATCACACCGTCGGTCACCTCGTCCCTGAATTTACCCCCTTTGTGATTGAGAGTATGCAACGCGAACCGATCGCGCATCTTCATGTCAGTGCACGCGGTATTGCATTAGCAACCGTATCGCCTGCTCACCTCAGCGCGAGCTTGCGTATCTTGGCAATGCGCATGCGTAGCGCCGGATTGATTCCAGCGTGGCGTAATGAAGAGTTTGCTTTCTATGGCGCTGATGGTCATGAGTATTTTCGGGTTGAGCGCGCGGCATTTCGGAGTCTTGGGGTACAAAGTCAGGCGGCTCACATCAATGGCGTCGCTGCTAATGGCCAACTTTGGGTGGGAAGACGCAGCGAAAGTAAGCAAATCGATCCTGGCAAGCTTGATAATCTGGCTGCCGGCGGTATTAGCGCCGCAGAGACCGTCGTGCATTGCGCGATTCGGGAACTGTGGGAAGAAGCTGGCATACCTGAGCCCATTGCCAGCGGCATCACCCCAGCGGGTAAGTTACTCATTAGTCGCCCTCATCCACCGCACGGCATCCACCACGAGAGTCTCTTTATCTTTGATCTAGAGCTTCCTAATCACCTCATTCCTGTTAATCACGATGGCGAGGTCAGTGGCTTTATCCAGTTGGATCTTACAGAAGCCGCCGCACGAATACTGGCCGATGAGTTCACCACCGATGCAGCCTTGGTCACAGCCGACTTCATATTGCGCCGCAACCGTATCGCTTGATCCGGCTCATGGATGCACTTGGGGGATTCGTGGTTAAATAGGGTCACAAGGATGAAACAGGGGTGCCCCCATTGCGGTGGTGCTGAGAAAGACCCTCGAACCCGATCCAGGTAATGCTGGCGTGGGGAGTTCCATCAAACCGGTACCCGGTTTCGTCCACTCGATGAATATTGTGAGGAGATGGACATGAGCGTTAGTACCGAGAATCAAAAGAAGGTCAAACCAGAGATCCCAAGTCTGAAAAGCTTGGAGCGTGACTTTGGGCAAAAGTTTGCCTATCCGGCTTCCACCAAAACCTACTTGCAAGGATCGCGACCTGACGTGAAGGCGCCGATTCGGGTGATCGAACAGTTGCCGACTAAAACGGGTGAGACTGAATCTGCTAATCCGCCCATTCCGGTGTATGACACCTCAGGCCCCTACAGCGATCCCGACATCGTCATCAATTTAGAAAAGGGTCTGCCCAAATTGCGTAGCCAATGGATTAGTGAGCGTGGTGATACCGAACAACTCGCTGGCCCCTCTTCCGAATACGGTGAGGCCCGTGCTCATGATCCAGCCACCGCCCATTTACGCTTCTCGCACATTGCCGCACCACGGGTTGCCAGGTCGGGTGCGAACGTGAGTCAAATGCATTACGCCCGCAAAGGCATCATTACCCCTGAAATGGAATACGTGGCTCTGCGCGAGTCCATGGGTCTTGAGAAACTTCGTCAAGATCCTCGCTATCAACAGATCCTCAAGCAGCATCCTGGTAAATCCTTTGGTGCCAATATCCCAGATGTAATTACGCCCGAGTTTGTGCGCTCGGAGATTGCTGCAGGCCGCGCCATTATTCCTGCCAATATTAATCACCCGGAGTTGGAGCCCATGATCATTGGTCGCAACTTTCGTGTGAAGATTAATGGCAATCTAGGTAACTCAGCGGTGACCTCCTCCATTAATGAAGAGGTCGAGAAAATGGTGTGGGCGATTCGGTGGGGTGCAGACACCATCATGGATCTCTCCACTGGGAAGCACATTCATGAGACCCGCGAGTGGATTATTCGGAACTCGCCAGTACCCATTGGTACGGTGCCTATTTATCAAGCCCTGGATAAGACCGGTGGTATTGCTGAAGACCTCACCTGGGAAATGTTCCGAGACACCTTGGTGGAGCAAGCCGAGCAAGGCGTAGATTACTTCACGATCCATGCGGGCGTATTGTTGCGTTATGTACCACTCACTGCCGATCGCATTACCGGCATCGTCTCACGCGGCGGCTCCATCATGGCCAAGTGGTGCTTAGCACATCACAAAGAGAACTTCCTCTACACCCACTTTGATGAGATCTGCGAGATCATGAAAGCCTACGATGTGTCCTTTAGCTTAGGCGATGGTTTGCGTCCTGGTTGCATTGCCGACTCCAATGACGCCGCGCAATTTGGTGAACTGCATACCTTAGGTGAACTGACAGCCAAAGCATGGCAGCACGATGTGCAGGTCATGATTGAAGGTCCGGGTCACGTTCCAATGCAACGCATTGAAGAGAACATGACCGAAGAGCTCAAGCATTGTTTAGAAGCACCCTTCTACACCTTAGGACCCTTGATTACTGATATCGCTCCTGGCTACGATCACATTACTAGTGGAGTTGGTGCAGCGCAGATTGGTTGGTACGGCACTGCCATGCTGTGCTACGTAACTCCCAAAGAGCACTTGGGTCTACCCGATAAAGAAGATGTACGCGAGGGCATCATCACCTACAAGATTTCTGCCCATGGTG
>VGIH01000062.1 GCA_016867965.1 Betaproteobacteria bacterium
CAAAATGGCGCATTGTTTCCATGGAAAAACGTGTTAGATAACGTTACATTTGGCCCGGTGATGCAAGGTAAATTATCAATGGCTGAGGCTAAAGAAAAGGCATTGTCGATGATGGCCGATGCCGGCCTTTCGGGAACCGAAAATAATTTTCCTGGCGAGTTGTCATCCGGCGTACGCCGTCGTGTTGAAATTGTTCGAGCCTTAATGAATGATCCAGCTGTATTACTTTTGGATGAACCATACCGTGCCTTAGATTCATTAACTAAATCGGTTATGCATGAGGCACTACTTGATATTTACTATAAGAATAAAGTCACCATCTTCTTTATTACTCACGATTTGCAGGAAGCATTATTTCTAGGTAATAAGGTGGCAATCATGACAACTCGACCCTGCAAACCTAAAAAGGTATTAACGGTCGATATTCCTAACCCACGCAGTTACAGCGTTGTAACTGATAAACGCTTTAGAGAACTAATGGAGGAAACGAGTGAAGCAGTTCATGAAGAAGCCAAAAAGTCGTTTGCTGCCGGTGAAAGGGAGGGCTAAACATGATACGTTCCATTAGTAAATTTCTGACAGCCACATCAACTCAGCGTGGAATTATTGCTGTTCTGGTTTTTTTGGTGTTCTGGGAAGTGTGCTCTCGTTTTAACGGTTGGTTTGGTATCCCCATTCCATGGATTGGAAAAATCCCAGCACCAACAGCCGTTGTAGCTGCATGGATTCCGCTATTAGACGATCTTGGTTATTGGTCGAGTTGGTACTTAAGTGCTAAGCGTGTGTTTTCTGGCTTCTTGTTTGCCATGTTGATTGGCATACCGTTTGGCTTAATCCTGGCTGGTAATCGTACTGCCTACGGAATTATGTTCCCAACCTTTGAAGTTCTGCGGCCAATCCCGCCGCTCGCTTGGGTGCCAGCATCAATTATTTTCTGGCCTACCGCAGAGATGTCAATTGCCTTTGTAACCTTTTTGGGGGCTTTTTACACGATTGTGATTAACGTTCTTGGCGGGGCCCAATCGATTGACCAGCGCTATTTTCAGGCTGCAAGGTCCATGGGATCAAGCCAATGGGATATCTTTAAACGGATCGTTCTGCCTGGAACGGTGCCATCAATTGCGGTTGGTGCGGCGGTCGGCATGGGGATCACATGGGAGGTGGTTGTAGCAGCCGAAATGATTTCTGGTGGAGGTTCGCAATCTGGGGGTAGCGGTGGAGGACTCGGATTCTTTATTTGGAACTCCTATTTGGGAGGCTCTTACCAACAGATTGTGGTGGGAATGATATCCATCGGTATTGCCGGATATATTTCTAGTGCAATCATTCGATCAATTGGTGAATATTTCACGCCTTGGACAAGAAGATAGTAAATCATGACTGATAAATCAAATATTGCTGCTGGTCACATCGAATTAAAGTCTGTCTCCAAATCATACGGAGAGGGCGATAATTACAAAGAGGTGATCAAAGATTGCTCCTTGGAAATTACTCCCGGTGTTCTTTCTGTGATGATTGGACCTTCTGGTTGTGGAAAAAGTACTTTAATTCGATTAATTGCTGGATTTGAGAAACCAAATTCTGGATCAATTACGATTGACGGGCGCCCTGTGGAGGGGCCCGGCAAAGATCGCTTAGTAATTTTTCAGGAGTCGGCACTTTTCCCTTGGATGACAACCGAGGACAACATTTTGTATGGACCTCGGGCGGTTGGTGAAGATAATTCAAAAAATCGCGATCTTGCAAATTTTTTGATAGATAAAGTTGGCTTAAATCAATTTAAAAAGAAATTTCCGAATCAATTATCAGGAGGTATGCAGCGTCGTTGTGAGTTAGCACGCGCCTTGATTAATCAGCCCGAGGTGATGGTTCTGGACGAACCATTTCGTGGTCTTGATGAAATGACGAAAGAGCTTATGTGGGAGTACTACGCCAATCTTTATGAAGAGAATAAGGCAACAAACTTTTTCGTGACCACTGATATTGACGAAGCAATTTTTTTGGCCGATCGCCTAATCATCATGACGAATATTCCTACCCGAGTTGCTGCAGTCATTGATGTTGATATTCCAAGACCGCGTCGCCTATCGAATATCTTTGAGTTAGACCAAGCAAATACCATTAAGATGAAAGCACTTAAAATACTTCACGAAGAGGCAATGAAGTCGTTCCGAAGTGGTAGTAAGGCTGCCGCCGACTTTATTGATGCCTATTCAAAGCGAGTTGCTTCCTGAGCTAGTCTATGAGCGATTTTTTATCCATCCTTATCAGCCGCGAGTTTTTTGTTACTCTTGCAGTAATTGGGGGGATTTGTTCACTGATGCCAATGGCTTTTGCAAAAACATTGGGTCAAAGTTGGTCAATGCGCTTAGGCAAAGCTAGTTATTTGTTCATGTTTTTAAGTATGGCTTCATTTATTTTTTCAGGTTTGTTGGCGTAAGTTTCAAACTGATAATTTAGATGTAGTTTTTTTATGTTTGTATTAATACAGGAGATTTTTTATGTCTGATGCACCAGTAAAACGAAAAAAAGTAACTATTCCGATGTTGAATGAAAAGAAGAAGAATAAAGAACCCATCGTACAGTTAGCAGTTTATGACTACGAAAATGCCATTATTGCTGATCGTTTGGGCATCGATATTTTATGCGTCAGTGATACTGGCGGCATGGTTCTTTTTGGCCACGAGTCGACCACCTCAGTTTCGTTTGAAGAAGTCATGTTCATGGCACAAGCTGTAAAACGTGGATCGCAATATGGCTTGCGCATGGTTGACATGCCATATATGAGTTTTCACCTCTCTGAGCAGCAGGCGGTTGACAATGCTGCACAATACGTTGCAAAAGCTGGCGCTGAAGTAATGAAGTGCGAGGGAAATATTCATCACGCACGTTATATTGAGGCAATTGTGAAAGCTGGTATTCCTGTTCAAGGCCATATCGGGATTTGTCCAATGCGGATGCCGCAATTGGGTGGATTCACGGCGCAGGGTAAAACAGCGCAGCGCGCAAAAGAATTGGTTGAAGATGCAAAAGCATTCGTGCAAGCAGGTTGCTTTTCAATCATGACCGAAGTTTGTACCTCTGAAGTCAGTCAGTATTTGGCCGAAACCCTCGATGTTCCAGTTATTAGCTTGGGATCAGGAAATACATCTGATGGTGTTCATATCATCGGTTCTGATCTATTCCATCTCTATGAGAAGCATGTACCGCGCCATTCCAAGATTTACTGTGATTTAGTACCTATCCTTGAAAAAGGTTATAAAGAGTACATGCATGATGTGAAGACTCGTCAATATCCTGGAAAGGAACACACTGTATTCATGTCACCTGAAGAGTTGGATAAATTCAGAAAAATGGTGAATTGGTAAGATAAGTTATTTTTAGTTCCGAGGAAGAGGGGGCAGATGCCCTCTTTTCCGTTTTTGCGGCATCACTAATTCATTAGGAAATCCTTGGACTCCATATTGCTAGCCGTAATTGCGTTACTTGCGGGAACATTTATTGGAACTGTAGGTGTTGGCGGAATCTTATTAATACCAGCTTTTATATTCTTTGCTGGTCTTAATACCCATGAGGCAAGTGCCACTGCACTCTTTACTTTCCTATTTACTGGAATATTAGGCGCCTATTTATTTCAAAGGAAAGGCTCAATACACTGGGGTGCGACTATCCCGGTCTGTTTAGGAGCCATAATTTTTAGTTATATTGGTGCCCAATCTAACATTCGAATAGATGAAATCCTTTTGCGAGGCATTATTGGGGTATTGGTAGTTGTCGCCGGACTATTTGCGCTAAGGGCGCCCCCTAAACGTGATGTTGCATCCGCACCGGTATTGCAGTTAAACCTTAAAAATTTTGTCTTACTATTTTTTGTAGGCGTTATCGCTGGCTTTGGCTCTGGACTATCTGGAGCAGGAGGGCCTTTATTTTCTGTTCCATTGATGCTGGCACTTAAATTTAACCCGTTATTAACGATTGGCGCCTCACAAGTCTTGCAAATCATTTCAGCAGGTTCGGGCTCTGTTGCAAACGCCGTCAATGATGTGATTCGTTTTGATTGGGCTTTTTATATTCTGGTATTTGAACTGATTGGAATCTATATCGGAGTGCAAATTGCGCATCGGGTTAGTCTTGATAAACTGCGCAAAAGTGCTGCTTTTTTGTGTATAGCCGTAGGTCTTTATATGTCTAGCTTTTTATTTTAATGCAATCACTCAGCGACTATTTTCAGACTCGAGCTCTCGAATATATTGATCTTGCCCCGGGTATTACACTCCCTGCTCATTTTGGAGATTGGCAGCAAGAATATTGGTCTGTTCGTCGCCACAGTGGGCTATTTGATTTTTCCTTCATGCATACGGTTGAGGTAGCAGGCTCATCCGCAATTACTGCATTAGAAGTCTTTCAGTGCCGCTTACTGCGTGACCAGGCAATTGGCAGTATCCGATACAGCTTTATCGTGGATCACGAGGGATATACCGATCTTGATATTACGATCTGGCGACTTGATATTGATAGGTTTTGGTTGATTGCAGGCCGTCCGATTAGTGATCGATTAAAACAAGTAATACGTGAGCTTAAGCTCGACCTTGAGATTTCAGAGAAACGGCCGGACTTTAACATCTTGGCAGTTCAGGGCCCCTCTAGCAAAGACATATTATCAAAGACTTTTTTCTGTCAAGTCAATCAACTCCCTGAGTTTTTTAGATTCAACACTATTTCATTTATGAATACACCCATCCGCATTGCGCGCCTCGGGTATACAGGCGAGATGGGTTATGAACTCTTTGTGCCTCGAGAAATCGCAAAGCAAGTATGGTTGAAATTATTAGAACTCAATGAGAATTTAAGTGAGTGCGGCTTTGTGGCGGCCAATGCCTTACGGATTGAGGCAGGTTTTTTGCTGTTCTCCAACGAATTGCAAGCACCGCGTTTATTGGCTGAATTAGGCTTTGAACGCTTTATCCGTGGGGGAGATCAAAGACCACTTGAAAAAATAGTTGGTATCACCTTTGCGACGGCTCAACCTCACTTGGATTTGGAGTACTCGGCAGATTTGGAGCATTTTATAGTTCCCACAAGCCGCTGCTATTCGCCTCAGATGCAATGTGAAATTGGTCTTGGTTTTTATGATGCCGCCATGGCATATGATAAAAAAAAGGCTCTAACCCGAGAGTTAGAGCCAGTGGAAATAATGAAACTACCTTTTTACCGCAACGACAAGCCTTAAAGCTTCGAGTTAACAGGTTTGCAATTACTCATACAGCGTTCGGCCTTTACATCGGGCCGTGTATCTTGAATAAATGCATCTCGATTAGGCATTTTCATAGCAGCTAAATACTTCGCATCCACAACCGCATCATTGGGAATTAACCCATTGAGGTTATAAATATACGCAGTGACTGCATACACCTCATTATTGGTCATTGATTGCGGGGCATTCATCGGCATTGCCCGGCGCGTGTAATCAAACAAAATAGCTGCATACGGGTACATGCTGCCAGGCGTTAGGATACGAGGGCTTTGGGTCATTGAGCCAATGCCACCAACCATCGTCCCAAAGACAGGACCACCCTTGGCATCAGGGCCGTGGCAAGAGGCGCATTGCTTTTCGTAGACGGCTTTACCTTGGGCAACCGTGCCAGAACCACCTGGTAAACCTACGCCATCTTTGGTGCGGACATCAATATTCCAAAGAGCAACGGTTTGCTCAGAGATTGGCTTGCCCAATTTAGGAACTTCAGTCGCTGATTTTTGGGTACCGCTAGTGGCGCAAGCACCCAAAATACCTGCTGCAGTGACCGCAATGATCGTTTTAGCCAAATTGTGCATTTGTAACCTCCCCAGAAGAACTTACTGCCCATGGTTGAATTGAATTGTTATGTTGAACGAAACCGACGATCGCACGCACTTTCTTGATGTCATCAACGGTTGGCTGAACATATCCAGTGCTATCGACAACCCTAGAAGCAATCGACATTGGCGAACCATCCCATTTGAACTCATAACGGAAACGAGTCAGAGACTTATCCATTACCGGCTCTTCGAGACGTGCTTCGCGCCAGGAGCGACCACCGTCAAGGGTGACGTCTACGGTTCTGACTTTGCCATTACCGGACCAGGCAAATCCCTGAATCTCAATTACCCCGGGGCGAATGGTCATACCGCCGGAAGGCGACGTGACAACGGATTTTGCTTCCATTTCCATACTAAACTGACGCCATTTACCGTTGGGCATTGGATCGGTGTAGCGGGCAGTTTCGCTTCGTAAGTTCCATGGCTCTTCGCCCATTTTGATACGGCGAAGCCATTTGACACTGACGTTACCCTCCCAGCCGGGTACAAATAGACGCAGAGGGTAGCCATTTTCAGGGCGTAGCATCTCACCATTCGAGGCGTAAACGATTAAAGCGTCATCCAGAATCTTTTTAATAGGAAGACTACGTGCATGAGCAGAGCCATCTGCGCCCTCGAAAAGACCCCATTGAGCCTCTTTTAGGAGACCTGCCTCATCCAACAAGGTGCTTACTGGAATGCCAGTCCACTGAGCTGCCGATAAGAGGCCATGGGTTTGTTGAACCGTTTTTGATGCGGGCTTTAGCCAATCCGTGAGTCCATTTCCTGAACATTCCATGAAGTAAAACTTGGAAACGGATGGGTATTTCATTAGATCAGACATTGAGAACTCGAGCGGCTGATGCACGAGGCCATGGATTACTAATTTATGACCATCAGGATTGATTTCAGGAATACCATTGTGGTGGCGCTCAAAAATCAAACCATTGGGAGTAACTGTACCTAATTGTTGAGCAAGTGGAGTCATGCTCCAGTCAGAGAAATTTTGGCGGTTCACAAACACGTCAGTTCGACGTCGCTTGACCTTACTCTCATATTTGGAGGGCATACCATAGTCCTCGGGAGGAATGGTACGACCCATCGTACGGTTGGACTCTGGAATTGGTAGTGCTTGTGCCAGAGCGTTTCCGCCTGTCAGTCCCGCAGCTCCTGCCGCCCCTGCATAAGCCAAGGTTTTACCAAGTAATGCGCGACGCTTTGGATTATGGGAGATGGAAGAATGTGCTGATAATTCTTGATTTGCTGCCTTAACAATAGCCTGTGACTGCTTTAATTTATCTGCATTATTCATATTTAACCTTTCATAAATAAGGTAAATTAATTTTTGATCTTTTGATAATTTTAGTCAAGAATATTTCCAACAATACGGGTTATCCAAAACCCTTAAGTGAGAACCATAGATCCCGAAAATCTGCGGAATGTAAAACCCAAATCGACTTGTAAAGGCCAAATTTATAACCTTCTTACAGGCCAGATTATTGATGCACTGCAATACCAATGGTGCAGAGCAAAAAACCTGAATCTACTTTGCAGGAATCAATTAAACATAGTACGATTACCTAGTAAAAGTTATCACTCGATAAATTGCCACTATAAATTCACGAAAGTTTTTCACATGAGTAACGCAAAAGCTGCATTTTCAACCCAAAAATTAATGAATACCGTTGACCCTGAGATGTGGTCGGCATTCGAGAAAGAGCATAAACGTCAAGAAGAGCATATTGAGCTGATTGCCTCTGAAAATTATGCAAGCCCAGCGGTCATGCAGGCCCAAGGATCGCACCTCACCAATAAATACGCCGAGGGCTACCCTGGTAAGCGATATTACGGCGGGTGCGAGTTTGTCGACATAGCAGAGCAGTTATGTATTGATCGGCTTAAAACCTTGTACTCTGCTAATTTCGCAAATGTACAAGCCAATTCAGGTTCACAAGCCAACCAAGCAGTTTTCTTTGCTCTACTCAATCCTGGCGACACAATTTTGGGAATGTCGCTCGCGGAGGGCGGTCATTTGACCCATGGAATGCATCTCAATATGAGTGGCAAATGGTTTAAGGTCGAGAGTTATGGATTAAATGATCGTGAAGAAATTGATTATGAACAGATGGAGCGCATTGCGCATGAGAAAAAGCCAAAATTAATCATCGCTGGAGCTTCAGCATATTCGCTCAAGATTGATTGGGAGCGTTTTGCAAAAGTCGCCAAAGCAGTCGGCGCCTATTTTCTAGTGGATATGGCCCATTATTCAGGATTGATTGCCGGCGGCGTTTATCCAAATCCAGTGCCATTTGCAGATGTTGTTACGTCTACGACCCATAAGAGTTTGCGTGGTCCGCGTGGCGGAATTGTGCTGATGAACGACGAAGAAATAGCGAAGAAAATTAATTCTGCAATCTTCCCCGGAATCCAAGGTGGACCACTCATGCATGTAATTGCTGCAAAGGGCGTTGCATTTCATGAAGCCTTACAGCCTGAATTTAAAGCGTACCAACAGCAAGTTCTAAAAAATGCCGATACCCTAGCCAAAACACTCATTGAACGAGGTTTTCGGATTGTTAGTGGGCGCACTGAAAGTCATGTCATGCTCGTAGACTTACGCTCAAAGGGAATTACGGGGAAAGTAGCAGAAACAGTTTTGGGCGAGGCGCATATTACTTGCAATAAAAATGGCATTCCCAAAGATCCAGAGAAGCCCATGATTACAAGCGGTATTCGTTTGGGTTCGCCGGCTATGACTACGCGCGGTTTTAAGGAAAATGAGGCACGTTTGACTGCCAATTACATTGCTGATGTGCTTGAAAATCCCCACGACCCTGCCAATATTGCTCGGGTGCGTGAGAAGGTTGCTGCTTTGACAAGTGCATTCCCTGTCTATGGGGCGTAGTTAGCATACCGATCCATTCTTTCGTATTAATAATTATTAGGAGACTTTTATGGCTGGTCGTAATTTTGTATTTGTTCCGGGTCCGACTAACGTCCCGGATCGCGTTATTCGTTCGATGGTTGTTCAAATGGAAGACCATCGTTCACCAAAATTCCCGCAGTTGTTGAAACAAATTATTCCTGGTTTAAAGAAATTATTTCGTACCGAGCACGGCACCCCTTTTATTTTCCCCTCATCAGGAACAGGTTGCTGGGAAGCAGCGATTACTAATACTTTAAGTCCCGGAGATAAAGTATTGGCAAGCAATTTTGGCCAATTCAGTTACCTCTGGATTGATATGTGCCAGCGGTTTGGTTTAGATGTTCACGCTTTGGATGTGGAGTGGGGTACAGGCATTCCAATTGAGCAGTATGCTGAGATCTTAAGAAAAGATACCAACCACCAAATTAAGGCGGTATTGGCTTGCCATAATGAAACTGCAACAGGAGTGGCATCCGATGTTGCTGCTGTTCGCAAAGCCTTAGATGACGCAAAGCATCCAGCCTTGTTATTTGTAGACTGCGTTTCATCGTTAGGCTCAATTGAATTTCGATTTGATGACTGGAAGATTGATATGGCGGTTTCTGGCTCGCAAAAAGGCATGATGCTTCCACCCGGATTAGGCGTGTTGTGCGCAAGCCCTAAGGCACTAACTTTGCATGGCGAGGCCAAATTAAAGCGCTGCTATTTTGACCTAAAAGATATGTTGGCTTCCAACCCTTCCGGTTATTTTCCCTACACTCCGGCGATACCCTTGATGTATGGCTTAATCGAGTCATTAAAGATGATTGAAGAAGAGGGTCTTGATAACATTATTGCCCGTCATCATTTCTTGGCTTCGGGTGTTCGTGCTGCAGTTTTGGAAGGCTGGGAGCTGAAGTTATGCGCTAAAGAGCCGAAGTGGTATTCCGATACGATTTCAGCGGTCATGGTACCCGAAGGTTTTAATGGGGCTGATGTGATTGCACAAGCGTACAAACGCTATAACGTCTCTTTGGGAGCGGGATTATCAAAAGTAGCTGGCAAACTATTTCGCATCGGTCACTTGGGCGATATGAATGAAGTTCATTTGATGGCCGGGATAAACGGTGCAGAAATGGCAATGCTGGATTGCGGTATTAAAGTAAAGCCTGGCAGTGGAGCCGCTGCAGCAGGTGAGTACTGGCGGAAAAACAAAGCCCCATCCGGTTTATTGATTCGATAAA
>VGIH01000063.1 GCA_016867965.1 Betaproteobacteria bacterium
CATCAATGCATGCGGAGCACCCTACTTTGCCATTACGCCCATGGGCACAAATTTTTTCGGTATACACAAAATACTTTGGCTTCTCAAACTCACCGACCATTCCAAGTAATTGGCTAGCTGCCATTGATTGCTCAAATCGATCTGAGCCGGGGGCAAAATATCCCTGAGGTTTTTGACTGATTTGGATGCTGGGAGTAGTCTGCAGATCGAGAATTAGATCAAACTCGCCCTCGCGAGAACGCTCTACTCGCTCAAAATTAATTGCGCCGATGCCAGCGCATGCAGCAACACATGCGCGGTGTGACTTGCATTTATCCAAATCAATCTGAAATGACAAATCAATCGCATTTTCAGGGCATACGGCAACGCATGCGCCACAACGTGTACACATCTCTGGATCAATGGGATTATTTAATTCCCATTTGGCGATAAAGCGCCCTAGATAGCCTTCGAGACTTTTGATATTGCCCGTAAACACTGGGTAACTTCGACCAGTGGGCAAGGGGCTAGCCTCAGTTGATAACACACTAACTTCGAGCGACTGACCAAGACGTTCGGCCCAATACAGTGCTTGCTCTCCAGGGCCAATAATTAGGATACGCCCATCACTGTGATAGTCGACAATTGGAACCGCGTCTGGCTCGGGCAAATCGGTAACCGATAGCAATGCTTTAATTTTTGGATGTGCTTCGGTAGCATTCTTGGACCAACCCGCCATCTCACGAATGTTGACAAATTTAAGGGGCGCAACCAGGGGTTTTTCTGCCTGAGTCGCAAGCTCAGAAAACAGGGCGCGCTCTTGCGTACAAGCCACCACAATGGGCTCAGACTCATTTAAAGCATTTAAAAACTGTCCAACCTCCTGACGACACAAAGCTGTATGAATGGGCAAACCCAGTTCCTTGGGGTCAAGGGGCATGCTGCGATTGCAATCGCAGACTAATTTTTTACTCATCACTGTATTAAAGCAAACGCATTAAGAATCTGTTTGATCAGAATTACGTTTAGCCTGTCTCTCTCCAATTGGTATTGTTTCTGGTGCCCTTGGGCTTGTTGCCTCAGATTCTATCTCTATTGGCTGGGTCGCGCTTTTCTGATCAACCGGAGTTGGCTTTGCTGGATTAGATTCGGCCGACTCCACTGTATACGAACTGGCAGCAAGCTTTTCGGGTGAATCCTCGATTGGTGTTATCTCAGGCTCAGTTTTCTGGGTGCTATCAGGATAAAGTTCCTCAGCCGATTTAAATAGGCCCAGAAGCTCGGATTGCTGCATACGCTTGAGCATATCTAATGGAATTGGATCTGATTTTGTGTAATCGTCAATGTAAATATCGAGGCCATCCATCACATTAAAGTGTGGATCACTGAA
Source organism: Betaproteobacteria bacterium (assembly GCA_016867965.1). GTDB lineage: Bacteria > Pseudomonadota > Gammaproteobacteria > Burkholderiales > Burkholderiaceae > Polynucleobacter. The sequence goes on from VGIH01000063.1 coordinate 1,370, forward strand.
CATCTTCTTAAGAGCAGCCTGCTGCACTAGAGGATCGACATCGGGGCGCATAAACGCTGAAAAATCCGGTGCCTTTACATCGATTTTTTCGACATCCTCTAAAGTTGGTGGCGGGGGTTGTTTCTGATCATGATCTGCGGCTGGCTGATTAGCCTCAGTAGCTTCATTTTTTGACAAAGGCATTGGGGTGCTTACTTTCGCAATCGGTGGAGTTGATTGCGTTGAAGCGGTCTCTTCAGTGAGCCCTGCTTTTTTGCGAGACCAGCGGGATAAAAAATTCTTTTCAGTCATTAGGAGTCGGCGGGCCGATTAGCGCCCTTGAAAGATGCTGGCTTCACACGCTTTTTGGGTTCTGGTTTGTAATTAGCCGCAACGTACTGAGCTAGGAAAGCCTTCATCTCTTCTTGAAGCTGGCAAGTGTCTACTTGCTCTCCGCCATCAATTAATCGGGCTGCTTCGTTATAACTCAACATCAATCGATGCGGTATGGCAAGTCCTGCCCCATCATCATTGTTTACCATTGGCGCTGAATTTGGCTCCAGATACGTTTCAAAATCTGTTTCAAGACGCCACATCACGAACCAACAAGGATTGGGTGACGTGGAATTTAAATAATAACCCTCTGCCTCATCCCGAAAGAATTGGAAGTCAAATCCTGCAAATAACCAAGATTCGCCATCGTCATCTTGCTCTAAAAATCGCCCGACTACCTTGGGGTTAAGTTCTGTCCCCGCTTGCTCCAAAGCGCTACCAAACTGACCGATATCTGGAACAACTTCTATCAAGCGCCAACGATAGTTTTGCCAAGGATTATCAATCTTTTCCTTTCGCAGAACGATGGCAAAGCGCATAATCTATTCCGTTAGGTCTTTTGCACCACAATACTCGGGAACTTGCTAGTCATGTCTTTGCTCAGGTTCGCAATCCGAATGGCAACTTGACGCGCAATGCCTTTATAAATAGCGCTAATTGCACCATCAGGATCAGCTACAACGGTTGGCCTTCCCGAGTCCGCCTGTTCGCGAATTGAAAGATTGAGCGGTAAAGCTCCCAAGAAATCCACCCCGTAATCTTGGCACATTTTTTTACCACCGCCCTCACCAAAGATATGTTCCTCATGATTGCATTTGGGGCATACGTATGTACTCATATTCTCAATAATGCCGATGATGGGGATCCCAACTTTTTCAAACATCTTGAGCCCCTTACGAGCATCTAGCAGCGCAATATCTTGAGGGGTAGTAACAATCACCGATCCTGTCACTGGAACCTTTTGCGAAAGCGTTAACTGAATATCGCCAGTACCTGGTGGCATATCCACTATGAGATAGTCCAGGTCACGCCAACGTGTTTGACGTAGAAGTTGCTCTAAGGCCGAGGTGACCATGGGCCCCCTCCAAACCATCGGGTTGTCCTGTTCAATCAGAAAACCAATCGAACTGGCCTGCAAACCATGCCCCTCCATCGGCTCAATCGTATTCTCAGCCAATGACTCTGGGCGACCTGTGATGCCCAACATCATGGGTTGACTGGGGCCATAAATATCAGCATCCAAGATTCCGACCTGAGCGCCCTCAGCAGCTAATGCCAAAGCTAGATTAACTGCGGTCGTTGATTTTCCGACGCCACCCTTACCGCTAGCGACCGCAATAATGTTCTTCACTCCAGGAAGTAACTTCACACCGCGTTGTACTGCGTGTGCAACGATATCGGTGGTGATGGCCACGCTGACATTCTTTACACCGGGAAGCTCTCGAATGGTACTAACGACCAATTGACGAATCAGGTCAATTTGACTTTTGGCTGGGTACCCCAAAACGATATCTAGGGAAACATCTCCCTCATTGACTTTGAGATTACGTACTGATTTTGAACTCACAAAATCAATTTGAGTATTTGGATCTTTTACCCCTTTTAGGGAATTCTGAACCTGTTCCGTACTAACCGACAATTTTGTCTCCTTAAAGCGTTTTTAATCCAAAAATATGTCCTCTAAAACTGATCATAACGGGAACTAAAGGAAATTTCCTAAGCTAGTACTTAATTGGGCTTGTAGTTCTTATATTTCAGCTCAATATCCCCGTAATACGCTTTAGTCTCTGAATTGGTATTGTCCGTATCGGTCAAAAGCGCAATACCAATAACATTCCCTGGAGCATAACCATAGGCTGACTCATAGTCGACAGTTAGGTCTCTACTGTGCTTGCGCCATTGACCAAGATTTTCTTTACCGGCATCGACTGCAATCATCTTGATCCGATTCGTATGTGAATTTGGTTTGATTTGATTGAGCTGACCATTGGGCGACCAGATATACATTAATGAGGCGTATGGCATTTCTTGACCGCTCATGATTTGTGCAAGCTCACCGACCATTTTGTCTTTTAAAGTTAACTTTGATCGATCGCCATCAAATGCGACTAGGATTCGTAGCGGTGCATCATCCGCATACCGATCTAAATTATTTGCCTGATCTAAAGTACCAGTGGCTTTCCATTCCCACTCGAGCCAGAGATGTTGCGATGGTCGAGGTTTGAGTTTTACCGCTAACCCTGAGGCTGATTTTTTTGCATTGGCACTGAGTACCGTTCGGCCCTGATAATTTTCGAGACGATAGGCCGTATTCTTTTTATAGGGTGCTACTCGATAAAAACTCCAACCTCGCAAAGGTTCATTTACTGACTGCTCCGAAAATTTCGTAATCTCCTCACGGGGAACTAAGGGATCTAATTTTTCTGCGCCAGACTGATTAGAATCGAAGCCCGTTGCTGCGCATCCCAGCATCAAGATGCTCAGAAGAAAATAAAGAATGCGATTAAGAAATGATTTAACCATGATGCAATGCATTATCGTAGAGCTTTTATGACAGTGCAGAATGAATAAAAATCTCTGGTTTCTTACCCTGGCACAAGGGCTTTATCTCACCAACAACGTTACCTTTATCGCCATTAATGGCTTAGTGGGCTTTGCTCTTGCGCCAGAACCTTGGCTGGCGACCCTACCGGTTATGGCCTATGTGGTGGGTAGCGCCATGGCAACGACCCTCGTGGCCAAAGTTCAACGACGCTTGGGTCGGAAACGCTCGTTTAAGATTGCTTTACTAGTAGCCCTTTTTTCATCGCTCTTATGTGCCTATGCGACCCTTGAAAAACAATTTTGGCTACTAAATCTTGGCACGGTCATTGCTGGGTTTTACAACGCCAATGCCCAACTCTATCGGTTTGCAGCCGCTGAGCTTGCCGATAAAACAGCCAAAGAGAAAGCGATCTCATGGGTGCTTGCCGGTGGAATCTTGGGGGCTGTTCTAGGACCCAATATGGCAAGTTGGACGCGTGATTGGTTTATACAACCCTTTGCAGGCGCTTATATCACCTTGGCAGGTGTTGCCTTAATTGCGATTGGGGTCGTTAGTCAAATTCATTTTCCTGAAAAGCGCGTTGATCCAGAACAAGAGCCTGGTCGACCTCTTTCTGAAATCATGCGCCAGCCCTTATTCATTGTTTGCACTCTAACTGCTGCACTTGCCTACGGTGTGATGAACCTACTCATGGCTGCGACACCATTAGCCATGGAAGCCTGTCAATTTAGCTTTGATAAAACGGCATGGGTTCTTGAGTGGCATGTGATTGGCATGTTTGCTCCGGGATTTTTTACCGGCACCCTCATTAAGCGGATCGGTGTGATGTGGGTCTTGCGTATGGGAGTAGCGCTCAATATCGCTTGCGTCATGATTGCGCTCTCTGGAATTACTTTTTTTCATTTTTTGACCGCGCTATTTTTACTTGGAGTGGGTTGGAACTTTCTATTTACTAGCAGTACGACATTAGCCCTTGAAGCTTATCGCCCATCGGAACGCGATAAGGCCCAAGGCGCAATTAATTTCTTTGTATTCTTGGCAACTGCTTTATCAGCATTGAGCTCTGGGGTTCTAATTACCACGCAAGGCTGGACTCTTCTTAATTTAGGATCCATTGTTCCGCTCACGATCATTGCTATTGCCCTAATCTGGCTTGGGGTTCAGCGCAAACCGACACAAGTACAGCCCCTTTAAAATACGATCATGAACTCTCCAACAACATCACTACCGGCAGTTGGTTTTATTGGCACTGGCATCATGGGCAAGAGTATGGCTTCGCACCTATTAAAGGCGGGCTATCCATTGCATCTTTTTAACCGCTCTCCCGAGAAAGCAGCGGCATTACTTGAGCAAGGTGCGATTTGGCATTCTTCTCCAAAGGAGTTAGCTGCTCAATGTGATGTGGTCATTACTATTATTGGTTATCCCAAAGATGTTGAAGAGGTTTATTTGGGGGTCGATGGTATTTTGGCTGGCGCAAAGCCAAACTGCATTGCGATTGATATGACAACCTCAAGTCCGGCATTGGCTGTGCGTATTGCAAAACTCGCTCGTGAGCACCAAGTTTCTGTTCTTGATGCACCTGTATCTGGTGGCGATATCGGTGCCCGAGATGCTCGACTGTCAATTATGGTCGGTGGCGATCCAAGCGCATACGAATGTGTTTTACCTATCTTGCAATGCATGGGCAATAACATTGCGTTACTTGGTCCTGCTGGATCTGGTCAACATGCCAAACTCTGTAATCAAATTGTGATTACCTCTACCATCATGGGGGTATGTGAAGGTATTCGCTACGCCCAGGCATCAGGACTTGATGCCTTAGCGGTACTCAAAGTCATTGGTAGCGGTGCTGCCGGTGGAACTCAGCTCAATGTGCAAGGGCCGCGCATGATTAAGGGCGACTTCGCCCCAGGGTTCATGGCGGAGCACTTCATGAAAGACATTGGACTTGCAGTTGAATCTGCCGAACAGATGGGACTTCGTTTGCCTGGCTTAGAGCAAGCGAAGCAACTCTACCAACTCATGCTCGATGATGGGATGGCGCGCGCTGGCTATCACGCACTGTACCAACTCTATATAGCTAATAAAGTCTGACGTTCTATGTCGACGCTAATTACCAAGCAAACACCCTATGCTTGGGCATTTATTCTGGTTGCGATCGGCACAATTATCCATTTAGCGTTAGGTTTTACTACCGAGCTGTCGGTTGATGAGGCGCATTACGCCTTATATGCAGATCGTCTCGCTTGGAGTTATTTTGATCACCCACCGCTAGTGGGATGGATTCAGTGGCCGCTCGTAGCCATCAACGCACCCGATGGTATTTTGCGACTAATCCCGATTATGCTGTGGATCGTATCGTGCACGATGGTCTATCAAATTGCCGAGCAAGTATGGAATTTTTACCATTCGCAACCGCTATCTCAGTCATCCTCACGCGCGGGATTATTTGCTGTAGCCGTCATTGTTTTCGCACCCTTACCGCATGTGCTTGCTGTGGGATTGGTACCTGACTCGCTATTAACACCTCTTGCCCTCGGTATTATGTGGATGGCCCTGCGGTGGATTATGCAAGATGGTCACTATCGATTTTCCCAATGGATTTTATTGGGGGTATTGTTTGGATTGGCCGGACTAAGTAAATACACAGCCGTTTTATACGCACTGGCATTTAGCATCGCTTGCTTGAGCGTCCCACGGTGGAGCGCCTTGAGAGAGCTAGGGTTTTACATTGCTATTCTGATTGCACTTGTTGTGATCAGCCCAGTCATTTTGTGGAATGCGACTCATGACTGGATCTCATTTCGTTATCAAATTGACCATGGTGCCGGCGGTACCTGGCAATGGCGCCGAGTGGCTGCCTTTATTGGAATTCAAATTGGTGTATTTGGATTTCTGCCCTTGCTGGGTTCATGGAGCCTACTACGCTGGTCATTAGCCCTGTCTTCCAAGAAGTTGGTGGTGTTATTTATTTTTTTTGCACTCCCCTTTGCAGTGTTTGCCGCTTTATCCGGAGGTGGCGGTTTGCCGCACTGGACCACACCAGCATGGTTTTGCTTAGCCCCCTTAGCGGGTGTTGGTCTGGTACTTTGGTGGGAGCAAGGCAAGCGTTGGCTAATCAGTTTATTTTTAGCAATTCAAGGGACACTGGTTGCAGTAGGACTAACACTCGTAATGACTGCTGGCTATCCGATTGCGAATCAGATGAAATCAAATCCCCTCGCTGATTTATATGGCTGGCGCTCCGCATCTACGCTTGCCAATCTATTGGTTAAAGAACTAAAAGCGAGCGGCATCGCAGTCCAAAACTGGAGCTTAGCAAGCCGAGTGGCTTGGTATGCCAGACCGACTTCTGTTTTTGTATTGGATGATCGATTTGATCAATTTGATTTGTGGTTTGGATCCTTGCCCGAGGGATCGAATGTGATTTTACTCAATTGGTCACACATGTCCTTTAAACCGCCAGTGGGGGAAGGTCAATTTCGAACCTGCCGCCCCCTAGATCGACTTAGCATTGGTTATATGGGTGAGACACTTAGCCAGTTTGAGCTCAGTTATTGTCAGGGTTGGGGTGGAAAGGCGAACCCGCAACGAGAGGCGTTATCCTTACGCCCATGAATGCTTCATGGAAAACAGTCCTTAAAAAGAGTTGGCCCACCATTCGGATCATTCTGTCGATTGCTCTTTTATGGAAAGCAACGAGTGGTATTGATTGGAAAACCCTGTTTGAATCCGAGCTGCAGCTAGAAGCCCAATGGCTGATCGCTGGAGCGCTTTGTATCACCGCTGCTTTCGTATGCGGCGGCCTACGTTGGGGTTTGTTTATGCGACGCGCAGGCTTTCAAGGCAGCCTGCCGGGATATATCGGGCTGTATTTCTCGGGAGGCTTAATTAATCAAGGTTTACCCAGTACTTTAGGGGGCGACAGTTATCGAGCCATTGCCGGTACGCATCTCACTCGCAGCGGTCAACTCGGTCAACAGCAGGAACTTACTAACGAGTTGTCCCATGCTGAAGAATTAGCAAAACAGAATCCCAAATTACGACTGGGATTTGCGATGACCCTCTTAGATCGTGTAGTCGGTCTCATAGGAAACAATATCTTAGGTGGCATTGGTTTGGTATTGGGTGGCGCCACTATCGCTTCTTGGGGAACTGAGTTGGGGTATTGGGTCTTAGCACTTATGATTGGTGGTGGTGTTGTATTAGCTGTTGGATTAAGTTACAAGTCGCTAATCGCATTCATTCAGTCGCTCTTAGCGCGTTTTGCACTCGATCATGCACTTCCCGGAATTCGGTTTGCCTTTGCTTGGCCAACCAATATCGGTCAAGCTATGTTTGCCGTGGGCATTCATTGTTTTAATATTTTGGCGCTTGGCTTTTGCTTAAAAGCTTATGGCGCCGATGTTCCTACAGAAGCTCTTATGATTGGATTGCCGGCATTGAGTTTATTGTTGATGTTGCCAATTAGTATCTCGGGTTGGGGTTTGCGTGAGGCGACATTAGCCTCGGTGCTTGCCTTATGGGGAGTTAGCCCATCCTTGACCGTTTTGGGTTCAATTAGTTATGGCGCCATCACCTTGATATGCGTCCTCCCGGGCGCTTATCACCTGCTCAAACGGAAGTAGGTCCTGCTCAGCATAAAATACAGTCTTCGACTGTTTGGAAAATAGAATGGCAATCAGCGTTAACGCAATGCGAACCATTGATCACTGGGCCGGTGTGCCACTTTGCGCACTTGCCAGTCCAATCGTAGCCTTATTTGATTTGATTGCAAAACCATTCAGAAAACCAGGTCCTCCCAAGCGACTACTGTTTATTGAGCTTTCTGAAATGGGCAGTGCGATCTTAGTTGATCCTGCAATGCGTAAAGCACAAGCAAATGGTGCTGAGATTTATTTTTTAATCTTTAAAAGCAATGCAGCGAGCTTGGGTTTACTCAATACTGTGAACCCCAAGCATATTTTTACGATTGACTCATCGAGTCTTTGGAAGTTAGCGCTTGATACCTTGGGTTTTTTGATTAAAGCCCGCTTTTATCGTATCGATACTGTCATTGACCTAGAACTCTTCTCGCGCTTTACGGCTTTGTTAACTGGCTTATGTGGAGCAAGACGGCGAGTGGGGTACGATATTTTTCATGGTGAAGGTCTATGGCGTGGCACCATGCTGACACGTAAAGTGCATTACAACCCCCATATTCATATTGCGAAGAATTTCATTTCCTTGGTGCATGCTGCCTTTGCTGAGCAGCAAGAATTGCCATTTAGCAAAATTACAATTTCTGATGATGAGATCCGTCTTGCCCAAGCAGTCATTGATCCTAGCGTCAAACAAAACTTGCAGATCCGGATTGAGAATTTGGCTCAACAAGCCCTCATTCCATTCAAAGTGGGTCAGCAGCGCATCATTTTGATTAATCCAAACGCAAGTGATTTATTACCCCAGCGACGTTGGGCACCTGAACGGTTCTCAGAATTAATTGTGACGGTTCATCAGCACTATCCCGATGATTTAATCTTGATCACAGGTTCGCCCGCGGAACATACCTATGTGGAGGGTGTTCGCCTGGCGGCAAACGTTAGGCGCGCTCTTAATTTTGCGGGCCATGTTCGCTTCTTTGAGCTTCCCGCTCTGTATACACTTGCACATGCCATGGTTACTAATGACTCGGGTCCTGGACACTTCTCATCCGTTACCGCTTTACATACCGTTGTACTCTTTGGGCCAGAGACTCCAGCTCTGTATG
>VGIH01000064.1 GCA_016867965.1 Betaproteobacteria bacterium
CACCTTCACGATATCCAGGTTCGCCCTCGCAAGAGTTACCACCATGAGTAATACCGCTGGCATAAAAAGCGTCTACGTCAGCAATTGATTTGGCAATAAATCCAATAGTCCCTCCATTTGCGAACGAAGCCTCGTTTCCATCAATTGGTTTTGTGATTGCGAAAACACCTGCGGGACTTCGATAAAAATATTTATCGTGACTAAAAGTACCTGCTTTGATACCCAATACGCCCAATACGGCATCGTAAAACGATTTGGAAGTCTCAAGGTCGTTTGCCCCAACCATTATGTGACTAAACATAATTTTCCTTTGCAAAATGGAATTTGGCATATCCAGCACGATTGGCTACGCCGATGCTGCATGTTCGAACCTAAGCCTACGCCAAGATAGAATGCTTCTTAGCGAGCATAAGCCTTAATTAAGCTGATAACTTCATCATAAAACATTCGAGCCCGTTGGATGAACTTCATGAAAATGTTCTCTTTGAAATAGATCAGTAATGCCTGGAAATAGTAGCATCTAAACCAGTTTACGGAGTAAGTTGTACTATTTTTAATTTAGGCAAATCTAAGTTGAACACCGAACGCCATCACTCCGAAACTCATCAGTTTGACACCTTTGCCCCCTGTAAAAATAACACCTCCAAACACAATACCCACATAAGTTACATCAATGAAAAGTTTTCATATTAGTCATCATGCTTGAATCCAACTAACGATGATTAATTTATCTACATTTGGATACTTTTCTTTACCTCTTTTGACTGCATCTTCGTAGGATTCCTTTAGGTCACGAAAAACTCTTTCTACAGAAGGCTCTTTTGTTAGCTTTCTAGCTAATTTAGCCAATCGGGTATTTAGCTTCATCTGATGCCTCTAGGAACTAATAATTCGAGCTCAGAGAGCTTTTTTTCCATCACAAATACCTCATGGGCTTTTAGTATCTGAGACAGCATATAGACAAGTTTTGTGCCTTCTGATGAGGCAATTTTATTTAGCCTTGAATCTCGATATACCCTTGCCATTTCTCTACAAACATCTTCAGATGTAGCTAAATTAATTCTTGCAGGGGTGATGTCGTTAAAGTTTTCAGATTGGCAAAGGAAAGATGGGCTTTTTTCTATGCAATCTAAATTCATCAATACCCCCTTGAAGCATCAGAGTAGTTTTTAAATGACTGGGATAAGTTTGATGTTGCATTTGTTGTGTCACCAAATGCTTCCTCATAACTTACTCCTAAAAGCTGATTTGATTTAATTTGATCTGAATTAATATAAGTTAAAGCACCTTCAGGTTTACCTTGAGGTGAACCTACAGATTCCTCAGCATCTCTTTTTCTTCCATTTTTTTCCTCTCTTCTCAGAACTCCTAATTTACCTCCTTCCTTTTGTTTCTCTCTTCTTTCCATATACCCTTGGCGATATTCCTCCAACTCTTTGCTAAAAAGCCTATCGCCCTCGATTTCAAAAAAAGAGCTGTGAATATTTGAAAAGCAAGTTTCTAGTTCTTGCTTAGTTACTCCAAGAAACTTAGACATATCAGAGAAATTTGATGGAACTGAGCCATTTACCCAACATTCCATCATTATGGTGATCCAGAGACCCCTTTCCTTCAAAGACATCAACCTATAGGGTCTAGATGCTATGAAATTAGCCGCATAAAGAGGGAAATAGGGGACAGGTTTAGTCATTGCAGACCCCCTCCTTAATTAACTTAGCCAATTCGGTGACAGGAAAAAGCAACCTTCCACCAATTTTTATTGGCTTTATTCCATGAAAATTACCCTTGAGACAAATATGCTTTCGAATAGTTTGCGGTGAACTGCCTATCGCAAAACTAGCTTCGTTGGTGTTGATTAAGTCTCTACCCTTGGCAATACTTGCAAGTCCATTTGGTAGATCAGAGTTTCTTTGAAAATGTTCCATAACTGTCCTAAAACAAAGGTTAAAAAAACTCGCTGGCAAGCCAGCAAGGCTGCCCCCATTTCCCTTTGTTTAACAAAACTTCCGCTTGCGAACAGTTAAATAATGAAACTTTGTTAAAACAAATCCATGTTAGAAAAGATTGATTAATGTGTCAAGGAATTCCCATATAAATTTATCTACTTCTACAAATGCAAATGTAGAAGTTTCGAAATCTCAAACAACCAGGCGAATTCTTTTTGCACCCTCTTTGGTTTGCACAATGCCCGCTTCATCCAAAATAAATTTTTCGATTTTGGTATGCCACATTCTTAGAAGATCTATGGGTCTTTTTCGATAGTGCTTTTCTGCTAAAGCGGAAGGCTTATGACCCATAATCTGAGCCGATATACCAACCGGGCATTCTGTCCACTCTGCCAGCGTTCCGAATGACCTTCTTAAGCCTTGTAAGGTTAGTGGTGGAAGTCCAGCACTTTCAATTGCTTGATTATGGGCAATCCGTGGCTCAGTAATATGCTTACTTTTAGCCGTTGGGCTAGCAAAAACAAATTTGTTTTTTCTTGGCAAACTATTAATCAAATACTCCACATAAGGGGTTAGCGGTATTTTGCGGTTACCTTCAACCTTGTCCCTAATTTGTGCCGTATGCCATTGGGTATCTACATCAATCCATTGCAGGTTTGCCAACTCATTGCGCCTTGCACCGGTAAGCAACAGGGTTTGTAAATAATGGCTAATTACCGGATTGTTAATCTGTCTTACGCTATCAAACCAAAGGCTTAATTGCTCTTTTTGCAAGCAATCATCCTTGGCTTGCTTGCTTGGCAACTCCCGAGCCAAACGATTACAAGCGGTTACATCAACCAACGCCCTATATTTGGTTTGGTCACCCGCCCAATTCATGAATGCTCTAAACAGTGCCAAAGCCAATCGGGTTCGTGTTGGTCGTTTTTGCACCTCCCTTTTAAGCCACAAAGCCACCTTTTCTCGAGTGATTTCATTAATTGGCTGTGAGAGTAAATCCAATAGGATTCCGGGCTGCTTCGTTATAGACTGTCCTTTGCGTAATCCCCTTTTTACTTTGCTACCCCCAACCTTCACCATATCATTATGGTCAGATTGGTGGCGTTCACTCCATTGGGCTTTGCGGTCAGCTATGTATTCCTTCCAAACTTCCAAGCCAGATATTCCCTTAATTTGACGAGCCATAGTTTCCGCCCTCATTTGAGCCCTTCTCTCTCTTGGGTCAATTCCTCGGTCTGTTAGAACTTTTAACCGCCTTGTTTCCATTTGGGCTTTGTCAATCGACCAAGTTTCAACATCGCCAATTGTGATTCTTATGTTAGTGCCGTTAAACCATGTCTGAAAAATAAAGGCTTTATTACCCGATGGCGTTATACGCACCCCTAAGCAGGGCGTCTTGCTATCCCAATAGATTGACTGCGACTTTCCCGATTCGCACCCCAAAACGCTGATTTTGGGTACGGTAAAGCCTATTTTCTTGGTAGACATAAATCCTTAATTTCGCCATGTATTGGTCATGTATTGATTTTATATCTATTTAAGGGAATTTAAGGGAATATTGAAGATAGCCCTATAAGCCCTGTATTTGTTGATTTATATTGATATAACAATGCCTTATCTACAAACATCAACTTCGGGGAATTGTGATTTTGACGGACTGTTAATCCGCAGGTCCCTGGTTCGAGTCCAGGTCGGGAAGCCAAAGACCTTGGGTACGTACCGGTCACATGGTTTACACCTTTTACCACTCACATCCCCAGCACTTTTGGACCATTAGCGAGTGGCCCGTCACAAATAACTTAAATATTCCATCTAGCTCTACTCCAATGCCCATTGCACTCCCGTTGGGTTTTGCAATTAGCTAAGGAATTCAATCTCAATTGATATCAAATTCTTTTGATAGTCGATTTATATTCGGGATTAATGCTTAGTTCGGAATGGGGTGCTCGCTAATAAATTGACGTAAGGACGCATCAATACGTGTTTGCCAACCTTCACCGGTAGCTTTAAATTTTTCCAGTACGTCAGGGGACAGACGAATGGTCGTAACAATCTTTTTTGGAGCCTTTTGTGCTCCACGTACTCCGATTTTTTTAGCTAAGGAAGCAGGTAATGCAGCCTTTGCTGATTTAAATGAACTTATATCTTCGGCGGTTAGTTCGCGCACTTCGCCGTCTTTATTTGTTAGTGCTAATGACTTTTTCATATTCCTTTTCCTCTCTTTTATTTGCCTTACGAAAACTAATTACCCTGATACCTAATTCAGTTTCCGAAAAGCACAACACATGCAAGAGATTCCCCAAATAGCCTAGAGCTACAAATCGACGTTCGGGATAAACTTTTCGCTCGTCCTCTTTAAAGGTTGCTGTATTCCATTGGAAATCTGCTACTCGACTGAAGGGCAAGTCACGCTCGGTAATATTCTTTGCGTTTTTTGCAAGGTCGTAAGTGATCTCCATATATCAAATTATACATACAAAAAACTATATTACAACTTATTTGTACATACAATTAGATTTAGGTAAAAATGGCTACTGACAGCGTGGAATTAGTGAGAATCCAAACCAACGTAAGCCCCTAGGCAACGTTCTGACCGGCTTAGAGTGGTCCCTCCTATGCCAAAAACTGTAAAGTATGTGTCAGGTATAAAGTGTTAACGATGTGTCGGCTTGTACAGTAAGGCTTACAGGTTAATTGGCTTGTAAGCCTTTTTTGTTTTCTATTGGGCATTACTAAGACCTACGGTCATTCCGCCGCAGACGTAATGGATTTGTCCAGTAATAAATCCAGCACGATCATCCAATAGTGAGGCTACTGCATGCGCTACATCTTCGGGTTGTCCCATCCGCTGAACCGGAATACTTTGCAAAATCTTAATTGTTTTTGGAGCATCTGGAGGATTGCCGGAAGTAAAGAGCTCTGTAGCAATAGGTCCAGGCCCAATCGCATTGACCGTAATGCCATATTGAGCCATCTCTAGTGCCCAGGTTTTGGTCATCCCAATCAGGCCAGCTTTACTGCCTGCATAAACGGTTCGCTCTTCTTTACCGAGGGCTGCTCGACTGGCAATGCTAACAATGCGTCCAAACTTGGCGTTTCGCATTCCAGGAAAAAGATGTTGAGTTAAAAGCATCGGAGCTCTTAAATTAATTGCCATCACCGCTTCAAAGTCATCAACCGTGGTCTGCTCCAATGCTGCTGGACGAATAATTCCTGCATTGTTCACTAAGCGCACAATAGGTTGGCGTGCTAGAAGCTGCGGTATTAGATCATCAATTGCCTTCACATCGGTTAAATCAATTGAATGAAATACTTCATCCTTCAAAAGTGTCTTGGGCGCCTTTTGATCTAGGTTAATCACGCGATAGCCATCCTCGGTTGCCCGGGTTGCAATCGCCCGCCCTATTCCTTGACTTGCACCGGTGATTAAAACAAGATTATTGATGTTCATTGATTATCCTTCGGAATTAACGATTCGCCGTTAATGCACGACACATCGCACGTTGATCACTATTAGTAATGAAACCGCATTGACTTTTATCGTTCCCGGCAAGCGCTCGGCACATTGATCTCAAATCACTGTCATTGATAAATCCACATTGGCTTACATTCTTCTCCGCAAGGGCCCGGCAAAGGGATCGATAGTTCGCTTCTTGAATAAACCCGCACTGGCTGGCATCTTGTGCAAACACGGGGCCTGAAAATAATGCTAGCACGATGAATAGGCGTCTACATTGCGTCATTGATTTATGATCATATTCACGATATCGTTAAATCATTCTAATTGAAGATTCATGCACCATTGACCGTTTGGAGATAAATATGATTCGATCACAAATCATTCATGGAACAACAGCCATTAGCGCAGCGATGCTAATTTTGATTACGCCTAGCTATGCGCAAGATACCAGCAATGAACAACGCATGATTGATCATTGCCGTCAACGCCATCCGGAGATGAGTGTTGATCAGTGTCGCTCCATGTACCAAAATATGAAGAACATGACCCCTGAGCAACGCGTTGAACGTTGCAAGCGCAATCACCCTGAGTTATCAGCTGAGGCCTGCCAGAAAAAATATGGTGGCTCAACCTAGCGCTGCGCTAGGATTTGCCTGGCAATCGTCTCTGCAATGAGCATCACCGGTGCATTGGTGTTGCCCGATGTAATGCAGGGCATGGCTGAGGCATCGATGACTCGCAAGCGTGCCACACCCCGTACCCGACACTCGGAGTCCAAGACAGTATGGGGATTGTCGACTTGCCCTTGAGCATCGACCTTCCCCATGGCGCAGGTACTGACCGGATGAAAGATCGTGGTTCCTAAATCGCGTGCCGCGTGTTCTAGGTCCTGCTCACTTTGCAATTGAATACCAGGCAACACCTCTTTGGGGGCATAGGGCTTTAGGGCATCACTGCCCATAATTTGACGGGTGATTCGGAGACTATCCACTGCAACCTTTAAATCCTCTGGGGTTGATAGATAGTTACACTGGATTTGTGGATCAATCTGGGCATCGGCCGATTTAGCCCTCACCCAACCGCGTGAGCTGGGTCGTAGGTTACACACACTTGGTGTAATCGCATTAAAGGGATGCAATGGTTCTCCAAATTTAGGCAAAGAGAGTGGCTGCACATGCCATTCAATATTAGCCGTGGGTTGCGATGGGTCGCTTTTAGTAAATGCACCTAAAGTAGAAGGCGGCATCGTTAGTGGGCCCGTTCTCTTGAATGCATACTCCAAGCCCATACCGATTCGGGTAAACCAATTTTTATAGAGGGTATTAACGGTCTTACAGTTCTCCACCTGATACACGGTGCGGATCTGCAAATGATCTTGCAGGTTCTCACCCACTCCTGAGAGATCCACCTTCGTTTTAACTCCGATGGCGTCGAGGTGGTGGTGCGCCCCAATTCCAGAAACTTGCAGGAGTTGAGGTGATCCGATCGAGCCAGCCGACAGAATGACTTGGTCCTTCGCATGAGCAGTAACGCGCGATCCTGCATGCAACAGATCGAGGCCACTCACTTCCCAGACAGCGCTATGCCATGCGTTCTTTTGTTGCTGTGGATTATTTTGGGTTTGGGGTTGCGTCGGTATTAAATTGAGTTGTAATACCTGTGCTTTGGTCAAAATGGTGAGGTTCTGGCGGTGGCGAATCGGATGAAGATAGGCATCGGCCATTGACCAACGCTCTCCCTTCTTTTGGGTCATCTGAAAATACGCACACCCCTCGTTATCGCCGCGGTTGAACTCCTCGATGGCAGGAATACCCTGCTCCTGTGCAGCTTTGCGCCAAGCATCGAGGATCTCCCACTGCACCCGCGGCTGCTCGACTCGCATCTCTCCCTGATCTCCGTGCCAGGCATTGGCTCCAGCAAAGTAGCTCTCCAGGGATTTATAGGTCTTTAGGGTGGCATCCCATGCCCATCTAGAATCCCCGGTTAACTCAGCCCAACGGGCATAATCACTCGCCTGACCGCGCATATAGATCATGGCATTGATCGATGAGGAACCACCAATCACACGCCCTCTCGCATAATGAATCGAGCGTTGATTTAAGCCAAGATCGGGTTCGGTTTTGAAGCACCAATCGGTTCTTGGATCAGCAATTGTGTAGAGATAACCAACAGGGATTTTGATCCAAAACCAATCGTCTTCTCCACCTGCCTCGAGCAATAAGACCCGGTGCTTAGGGTCTGCTGAGAGGCGGTTTGCCAAGAGGCAGCCTGCGCTGCCAGCACCCACGATGATGGTGTCAAACTCGAGTGATGCTGGAATGCTCACGGTAGAAAGATGAATTACTTCTTTTGACGTCGTTCTTGAATGGCTTTTAATACAACCGGGGTATTGAGTTGCTGATCAACCATGTATAAAGCCCCGCCATAATTAGCTTGCAGATCATAGCCAGAAATACCAACGGTGTAGAAAGTTACATTTGGATTAAACGAGCGGATCGTGCTGCTTGAGCCTGCATAGAAATTTGCTTCGATATCAAGACCCATTTGCTGACCATCAACAGTAGTAAGAATAAATTGTTCGATAGCATCTTGGGTCTTAAAGATAATAATTTGGTATTGCTCTTGGTATCCAGCACCGAGACCCTCACCGGTTTTCATATCGCGCATGAAGACGGGTTGGTCTTTATAGCACTTGTCGTATAGAACCCCATCGCCGCGTGCCACCACCACCAAGATGACGTTCACATTCGTGGTATTAAATATGGCATAGCCTGCTGCGCTCTCAATATCTTTACGAACCTTGGGGTCTTGCTTCAATAGAAGATTTAAGCCCGTCTCTGCCATTTTGATGGTTGCTTGGCGCTTTTGGTTAGTTTCAGTAGGCGTCAAGGGTTTACCATCCTTACCGGTCGATTGGCATGCAATCAAAAATAAGGGGCAAAGCGCTAAGGCAAGGTAATGGATAAAGCGCTTGGATGGATTCATGGGTATTGAGCTAAATTCGTAATAATCCATTGATTTTATGGGTCATTTACTAATTCGCATTATTTTCTGTATACCATAGTGGATATATTTCCATTCAACCCTGTGCATTTTGGAGGACTTACCATGAAGCTTCGCTACCTACCCCTTAGTTTCCTGATCCTTGTGACATCGCATTCAGTTGCCCAACCCAAGCATGGCCATGCCCATGAGCATGGCAAGGGTCGGTTAGAGATCAGCGTGGATGCTAATCAGGCGATTGGCAAACTCAAGATTCCACTTGAAGCGCTCGTTGGTTTTGAGCGTGCGCCTAAGACCGAAGCCGAGAGCAATGCCATCAATACCTTGAACCAGAAACTGCAGAACCCAGGTTCATACTTTGTAGCAAATAAAGATGCAGAGTGTTCGCCTAAATTAATTAGTAGCACCATCGTGCGCGATCAAGCGGGTAAGCATGCAGATCTGGATTATCAGTTTGATCTGAACTGTGCCAAGCTTGCCTCACTCAAACAACTTAGCATTGATCTCTTCGCAGAATATAAGCGTCTGAAAGAGATTCGGGTGGAGTCGGTTGGACCTTGGGGTCAAAAATCGGTAACCGCTAAACGCGATTCCAGTACTGTTCGCTTTTAAGTGACTAGCTCGCCCCACTCCCTCGCAATTGAGGTCAAGCATCTTGAGTTTGCTTGGCCTGGGCAGCCTCCACTATTTACCAACCTATCGTTCTCGATTAGTCCTGGGAAAAGTCTCTTTATCTCGGGGCCATCGGGGTGTGGCAAAAGTACTCTATTAAATCTACTTGCTGGCGTCATGCCACCAAAGCGTGGTGAGATCTGGATTCATGGCGAGCGCCTACAGGATTTAAGCCGTAGTGCGGTCGACCGCTTGCGTGGCGAAGAAATGGGTTTTATCTTTCAGCAATTTAATTTAATCCCCTACCTGAGTGTGGCCGATAATATTTTACTCCCAACGCATCTTTATCCCAAGCGTCGTCAGGCTGCGATTGCAGAATTTGGTTCTTTAGATTTAGCCCTCACGCATTTATTGCAACGCTTGGGTCTTGCTGCAGAGCTTCTCACTCAAGCAGCGCATCAACTCTCAATCGGTCAACAGCAGCGCGTTGCTGCTGCACGCGCCTTTATTGGACGTCCCTCCATTGTGATTGCGGATGAACCCACCTCAGCGTTGGATTGGCAGAATCAGACCCAACTCATGGATTTATTTCTGAGTCTTGCGCATGAGCAACACACTGCCTTAGTGATGGTCAGCCACGATGAGCGCTTACGTGAGCAATTTGATGAGCGCATGACCTTGACCCAAAAGGTGGGCGTCTAATGGTTTGGTTACGGATCGCATTTTTAAGTGCGCTGGCTCGCAAAGGTGGTTTGTTGATTATGGTGTTATCAACAGCTATCTCGGTAGCGATCCTACTTGGGGTCTTTAAGATCCGCGATGATACCAAG
>VGIH01000065.1 GCA_016867965.1 Betaproteobacteria bacterium
CATGCAGCTTGCTGTGATTGAGTTCGCACGGCATGTTGCGAAGATTGACGCAGCTAACAGCACTGAGTTTGACCCCGATACGCCCAATCCCGTTGTGGCACTCATTACCGAGTGGCTTGATCGTGAGGGCAGGATTGAAAAACGAGCAGCTGACTCTGACATGGGTGGCACGATGCGCTTGGGTTCACAAAAATGCCCAGTAAAACTCAATACACTCGCGCACAGCATCTATGGATCTGAAGTGAATGAGCGTCACCGCCATCGTTACGAGGTGAACAACATCTACGCACCAAAGCTTGAGAAAGCCGGTATGGTCATTTCTGCGCGGACTCCGAATGAAGATTTGCCAGAGATGATGGAGTTACCCAAATCAATGCACCCATGGTTCTTTGGAGTGCAGTTTCACCCGGAGTTCACCTCAACGCCAAGAGCAGGGCATCCCTTGTTCTTAGCTTACATCCGCGCAGCGCTCGCGCGTCAGACTGCTAAAACAGCAGTCGCTGCGTAATTGGACTCTTATGTTTAATCATTTGTGTGGCTTCGAGATTGGTTTAAATAAACCGTTCTTCTTGATCGCAGGTCCCTGCGTCATTGAGTCGGAACAGTTTTCTATCGATACCGCAGGACAAATTAAAGCGCTTTGCAAGGAACTGCATATCCCCTTTATTTATAAATCGTCTTTTGATAAAGCCAACCGTTCTTCAGGAAGTTCGTTTCGGGGACTGGGAATGGAAAAGGGCTTGGCGATCTTAGAAAAGGTCAAGAAGCAAATAAACGTTCCTGTTCTCACCGATGTGCATGAGATCAGTGATGTGAGCGCAGTGGCGTCCGTGGTTGATGTCTTGCAAACCCCGGCGTTTTTGTGTCGCCAGACGGACTTCATTGCTGCCGTTGCTCAAAGTGGTAAACCAGTCAATATTAAGAAGGGGCAATTCTTGTCCCCCTATGAGATGGGTAATGTGGTCGATAAAGCCCGTGCGGCAGCGCATGAGAAAAACCTACCCGATCAGTTTATGGTGTGTGAACGCGGCGCTAGTTTTGGCTACAACAATTTAGTATCGGATATGCGCAGCCTTGCCATCATGCGCTCGACTAAGGCCCCAGTGGTGTTTGATGCAACGCACTCGGTGCAATTGCCTGGTGGTCAAGGTAGTAGTAGTGGTGGCCAACGCGAGTTTGTGCCAGTTCTAGCGCGTGCAGCGGTAGCAGTTGGTATCAGCGGTCTCTTTATGGAGACCCATCCGGATCCTGCTAAGGCACTATCGGATGGTCCGAATGCAGTACCGCTTAATCACTTAAAAGATTTATTAGCAACACTCCAACAATTGGATCGTGTTGTGAAGCAAGCCAATATGTTTTTAGAAGACCGATTTGTTGATCGTTCTTAACAAATCGTTGATCTTCATCACCGAACAGATACCTAGGAGAAATCATGAGCGCAATTGTTGACATTATTGGTCGAGAGATCCTGGACTCGCGTGGTAATCCCACCGTCGAGTGCGACGTTTTACTAGAGTCGGGGGTCATGGCACGCGCTGCCGTTCCATCGGGCGCATCGACCGGTTCTCGTGAGGCGATTGAGTTGCGCGACGGTGATGCCTCTCGTTATCTTGGCAAAGGCGTACTAAAAGCGGTTGAGAACATCAATACCAAAATCGCAGAAACCGTATTGGGTTTGGATGCCAGTGAGCAGGCCTTTTTGGATCGTACCCTAAACGACCTTGACGGTACCCACAATAAAGCGGGACTTGGAGCCAATGCGACGTTGGCAGTATCAATGGCCGTGGCACGCGCTGCAGCAGAAGAGGCAGGCTTACCCCTCTATCGCTATTTTGGCGGCTCAGGTGCTATGCAATTGCCAGTGCCGATGATGAACATCGTCAATGGTGGCGCTCATGCGAACAATAGCTTAGATATTCAAGAGTTCATGATCATGCCTGTTGGCGTGGATAGCTTTCGGGAAGCGCTGCGCTGTGGTGCCGAGGTCTTTCATGCGCTCAAGAAAATATTGCACGATAAAAATATGCCAACCTCGGTGGGTGATGAAGGCGGCTTTGCCCCCAACTTCAAGAGTAATCAAGAGTGCTTAGAAACCATTCTGAGTGCGATTGAGAAAGCGGGCTATCACCTCGGTGACAATGTGTTGCTGGCCTTAGATTGTGCGGCGAGCGAGTTCTATAAAGATGGTAAATACCATTTATCGGGTGAAGGCTTACAACTCAGTTCTACCGAGTTTGCCGATTACCTTGGCAATCTGGCTAATCAGTTCCCGATTGTGTCGATTGAAGATGGAATGCACGAGAGTGATTGGGATGGTTGGGCAACCCTCACCCAAAAATTGGGTCAAACAATCCAACTCGTTGGAGACGATCTCTTTGTCACTAACACTCGCATCCTCAAAGAGGGCATTGACAAAGGCATTGCTAACTCGATTCTGATCAAAATTAATCAAATCGGTACGCTCACCGAGACCTTTGCAGCGATTGAGATGGCTAAACGCGCCAATTACACTGCCGTCATCTCCCATCGCTCTGGTGAAACCGAAGACAGCACGATTGCCGATATTGCAGTGGGTACCAATGCTGGCCAAATTAAAACTGGTTCACTCTCGCGCTCTGACCGAATTGCTAAATACAATCAGCTCTTGCGCATCGAGGAGGATTTAGGTGATGTAGCGAGCTATCCTGGTAAAGCAGCGTTCTACAACTTACACAATCTAAAGTAAACTGGCTTGCGCGATGCGCCTGATTATCTACTTGATGCTGGGATTGCTGATCGTGATTCAGTACCCGCTGTGGTTTGGTCAGGGTGGATGGTTAAAGGCTTACGAGTTAGAGCGTCAGCTTGAAGCCCAGATCCAAAAAAATAAAGCCTTAGAAATTCGGAACAATAAACTCGCCGGTGACGTGAAGGATTTAAAAGAGGGCACGCGCGCCATTGAAGAGCGGGCTCGATCTGAGCACGGGATGATTAAAGAAGGTGAGTATTTTGTGCAGATTGTTCCTAAGGACGGCGTTCCTCAGAACCCCAATCTTGCCCCGGCACCAACTGCTCCAAAGCAATAATTAATGCCCCTTGGAAGCCGGTCGTACGGCATCGCTAAGCGTCGTACTAGTCAATGCTTGTTTGCAGTCAACCGCATCAAAACGGTATTGCATGCCACAGAAGTCGCAGCGGGTCTCAACGGCACCGAGTTCGGCCAAAATGCTATCGACCTCTTCTTGACCTAGCATCCGAATCACATCCGCAACCCGCTCACGCGAGCAGCGGCAGGCAAATCGAATGAGGCGTATTGGAAAGCTGCGCACACCAAACCGCTCGGATTCTTCTAAAAACAAGCGACGCAATAAGGTCTCCGGTGAAACCTCGAGGAGTTCTTCATTGGTAATGGTGCTTCCAAGCATCTGAATCCGTTCCCAGCCCTCGGCCATCATCTTGGGATCGTATTGTGAGGCGCCGCCGGCATCGGGCATGCGTTGCAATAAAAATCCGCCTAAGGAGTGTGAGCTGGAGGTAAGCCAGATGCGTGTATCAATTTGTTCTGAGTGTTGCATGTATTGCATGATGGCCTCACTCACCGTTTCAATCGGTTCATCAAGACCGGGGTGGGTGGAGGATGGCCGTTTTAATGCCACAATGCCTTGATACGGCGTTTGGGAAGGTTTGCGATCGATCGGATCGAGGGTGATGGCTAAACGTCCAGAGCCCTCCGCATCGAGTAACTCAGCGAGAGTGGCATTGTCAGGAATTTCACCATAATCAGGGTTAAGAGAAACGCTTGCCCGAATTTCAAGTTGAGAGGTGCATTCAACCACCAAAAGTTGAATCGGCCCCTTGCTCTGTGCCTGAATCATGAGGGTGCCATCAAGCTTAATACTAGCAGTAAGGAGGGTGGCGGCTGCAACAAACTCACCCGTCACCTTTTGCACTGCCGGTGGATCCTTGCGTAAGGCCACTATGTTCTGCCAGGCGCTTCCAATCGAAACAAATTCACCCCGAACGGGGGCTCCATCGCATACAAAGACCAAAAGCTGATTCATCCTAAAAATATTCCGAGCAGTTCTGACCTGAGATAATACTGCCCATGCGTATTCGAACCCGTTTTGCCCCAAGCCCAACCGGCTTTATTCATTTAGGTAACCTGCGAAGTGCGTTGTATCCATGGGCCTTTGCCAGAAGTAAAGGTGGGGACTTTATCTTGCGGATTGAAGATACCGATCAAGAGCGCTCCTCACTCGAGGCCGTTGAGGTCATTTTAGAAGGAATGCATTGGCTTGGCTTGGATCCGGATGAAGGGCCAATCTATCAAATGCAACGCATGGATCGCTATCGTGAAGTTCTCAAGCAGATGCTTGCCGATGGCTCGGCATATTACTGTTATATGAGCGAAGACGAACTCAATCGCTTACGTGATCAGCAAATGGCTAATAAAGAGAAACCGCGCTATAACGGCTTCTGGCGCCCTGAGCCAGGCAAGACATTGCCAGAGCCCCCAAAAGATGGTTTACCAGTGATTCGTTTTAAAAACCCGATTGATGGCTCCGTCATTTGGAAGGATGCGGTCAAAGGATTAATTGAAATCAGTAACGATGAGTTAGATGATCTCATCATCGCTCGGCCTGATGGCACCCCCACCTATAACTTTTGTGTGGTGGTTGATGATCTCGATATGCAGATTACCCATGTGATTCGGGGTGATGATCACGTCAACAACACCCCACGGCAAATCAACATCATGAAAGCCCTCGGTGGGACGCCACCGGTCTACGCGCACTTACCAACAGTCTTGGATGAAAGTGGCGAGAAGATGAGTAAGCGTAATGGCGCTCTGAGTGTGCGCGACTATCAAAAAATGGGATATTTGCCTGAGGCCGTTCTAAATTACCTTGCTCGATTGGGTTGGTCACATGGCGACGCTGAAATTTTTACCCAAGAGCAGTTTGTGAAATGGTTTGATCTGGAGCACTTGGGGCGCTCACCCGCACAACATAACCCTGAAAAATTACTCTGGCTCAATCATCACTATATTCAGCAAGGTTATGCAAAGCGCCTTGCGCAGTTATGTATGCCGTTTATTCATCAGCAGGGGATTGATCTCTCGCAGGGTCCTGATTTTGAGTCCGTAGTTCACTTACTTAAAGATCGAGCAAATACCTTATTAGAGATTGTGGAGGGGGCTAAGCTTTTTTATCAGGGTCGACCCAATCTAAATTACGAGCAAATTGCACAAAATATCCCGACTGCTGTGATTCCAGCTATCGCAGATTTTAGAGAGCGACTAATAGCATCAAATCCCAAAAGCAAAGAAGAGGTTGCTAGTCAATTAAAAGCCACGCTAGCCCAGTTTCAACTCAAGATGCCAGCCTTGGCGATGCCCATTCGCTATGCATTATTTGCCACCACCCAAACACCAGCACTCGATGCAGTGATTGCAGTGATGGGTAAAGACGAAGTCATCGAGCGTCTCTCAAAAATAGGCTAAAATCTTGGATTGTTTTGAAAGTGCATCAATATAAGGGGGTATAGCTCAGCTGGGAGAGCGCTTGCATGGCATGCAAGAGGTCAGCGGTTCGATCCCGCTTATCTCCACCAACAAAACAAGTAGTCCAAGGTCCCCATCGTCTAGAGGCCTAGGACATCACCCTTTCACGGTGAGTACGGGGGTTCGAATCCCCCTGGGGACGCCAGTCATGCAGTGACGCGCATGATGCAGTATCTGGAGCGGTAGTTCAGTTGGTTAGAATATCGGCCTGTCACGCCGAGGGTCGCGGGTTCGAGTCCCGTCCGCTCCGCCAAACATCTTAATAAATACTCAGTTAAATCAATAGGTTGCTGAGTATTTTTTTTACTGCTCCTATTTAGTACCCGCTTGAGTACCCGTTCTGTTTATTGAATCGTCTAACTTATTATTGAAGGCAATATTGTTAGGGGTACCCCTTATCAATTTCTAGAACTCAGACCCCCACCGTACCCCCACCCCCCTAAATTGGTTTTATGGGACCCAAAACACCATATACACTATGATTTGCGCAAATAAACCTCTTATTTTTAGAATAATGTCAAAACTAAAGTTAAGTTGATAAGACAGGAGTTTTTAATGCTTGATGTCAGTAAAAAACTAGCTTTATTGGGCGTCTTAATGATCTCGGTGGTCATGAGTGGCTGCCAAAGCACGCCACCAAAAGATGCAAAACCTAATGTCACGTTTATTGATACTCAAAAGTTTGATAGTGACTTAACTGCATCACTTGAGTCAATTAAAAAGCCTGTTGAAGTTACATTCTTTAATCCTGTTTCGCCAAACGAGATACCCCCCCGGATGGAAAAATGGCTCTCACTAGTGGAAAAATCCGGTGGCAAAATTAATATATCCACCCCAGCGAACGAACCAACTCCAAAGAATCCAGCGCTAATTTTTGGATTATTTAGCGGCTTGTGGAACGCCATCAAAATGTACACTACAGAAACAGCCGGTAAATCGATGGAAGATGCCGCCAAGGGTCGTGATGCAAATATTACCTTGGCACGCAACCCTCAAGGAAATTTATTTATTCA
Source organism: Betaproteobacteria bacterium (assembly GCA_016867965.1). Lineage (GTDB taxonomy): Bacteria > Pseudomonadota > Gammaproteobacteria > Burkholderiales > Burkholderiaceae > Polynucleobacter. Next base: position 6,556 of record VGIH01000065.1, read on the forward strand.
AAAAATTGTATTTGATGAAAGAAATTTAAAGTGATTGGTTTTAAAAAACTCATCTTTCTTGCAATACTATGCTTGACTTCGCTAGCTAGTGCGCAAAGTAATCGTGCCGCATTAATTATTGGTATTGGAAATTATCAGAACGCCACACTTGCACCCCCTTTATTTGGAGTCCCCGCAGATATTGAGAGCGCTAAATCTATTGCTAAGGCAATGGGGATTCCTGATAAAAATGTAACTGTCATTATCGACCAGCAAGCTACCAAGAAAAATCTAATGAATGCTTTTAAAAAAATTAGTGAATTTGGTGCTAATGGCGGGCGGGTGTTCATTTATTTCTCTGGTCACGGATCCAGAGACTATGACTCACAAAAAAAGCAATGCTTTGAGGGACTTCATACTTACGATCATGAGCTGATAACAAATGAAGAGATTGCAGTTGCAACCCAAAAATTAAAAGATAATGTTGATAAAACAATTGTTTTATTTGATGCCTGTCATGCAGGTGGCGTTCTAAAGACTGCCTTGCAAACAAGATCGGCAGGAGGCGGCAGCGCATCAACCCTGACTCCAAAGTTTGTGACAAAAGGATCCCTTGATGATGTGATGGCGTGTAGGGCAGCCACTAATTTTCAGACTAGAGGTCTTTTTGACCAATCAACACGACTGGGAGCTCTTCAAGAAAATTTAGTTTTTATCTCCTCCGCTAAGCAAGATGAGGTTGCTTGGGATGAAGGGCCTGGTTACGGTGGAATAGCAACTCAAGCTCTACGCGATTGCCTCTTAGGTCAAGCACGAGACACGAACTCATCTGGGGCAGTGTCGCTGGAGGAAGTTAGAGCCTGTGCTCAGGGAAAAATGGATAAAAAGTTACCTGGACCAAATCCAAAGACAAGTACATTAACAATTCGGGGTAATCGAAATTTAATACCAGTTGCTGCGACAAGCACACCTCCAGCAGTCACTGATCCCTCTCTCTCAGTGCTCGCTCAAGCCCCAGTTAAACCACAAGACCCAATTACGCAAAATAAACCACCATCTGAAGTGGCTCCAATTAAGCCCCCGCCAATTGCGTCAACCCCCTCAAAACCACCGATTGAAGCCGCTCCAGTTAAACCACCACCTATTGCCTCGAGCCCAGCTAAACCCCCTGCTCCTCCTGTAGCAGTTGTGCCCACCCCAACACCTGCAGTTGATTTACCCTTAGCATCATTTGCAACCTTGAAAGACATCGAGGCGCAACGTAACCCAACACGCAAGGTCGATATCAAGTTGGCCAAAAAAACCTTGAAAATTAATCAAGACTATCTAGATCTTCAAATTAAGTCGAGTCACGATGGGTATCTTTACATGGTTCTTTTGGGGTCGGATAAAAAGAGCTTTTACATGCTTTATCCAAATAAGCTAGATGGTAATAACCGTATTCAAGCTGGAAAAACCATCAACCTACCGAATCAGACATGGCAAATTAAAGCAGCAGGCCCAGCTGGAATTGATCACATACTCGTAATGGTGGCCGAGTCACCACGTGACTTGAAACTGCTGGAAGCCCTTGGTGCTGATCAAAATTCACCATTTGTGTATGCTCTTAATAATCCCAAGGGGCGAAGTGCGGTCATCAATTACCTAACCGGAAAAGATACAGAAGGCGCTTCTGAGCGTTTTGCTGCACAGATCATTAACGTGACAGAGGTACCGTAATGCGTACATTTTTAATAACGTTATTACTGGCTTTATATGGAGTACCTCTTCAGGCACAGGTGCCGATGCGTTCCGCTACCCCTGAAGAACTAATTCAAAAATTGGACCCCAGTTCACCACCATTACGAACACGTGGTATGCGTAACCTTACACCTGAGGCGAGAGAAAAACCTAATGTTGATTTATCGATTCAATTTGAGTTTGATTCTGCAAAGCTACTTCCGGAGAGTAGGCCGCTATTAGATAACCTGGCTAAGGCGATCAACAGTGACAAATTACGCGGGTTTACATTTGTTGTGGAAGGGCATACCGATAGTATTGGCACTTCAGAATATAACCAAAAACTTTCGGATCAGAGAGCAACCGCTGTATTAACTTATCTGGCTAGCAAAGGAGTATCTAGAGAGCGTCTTAAATCAATTGGGAAGGGCTCAACCGACTTACTATTGCCTGATAAACCTGATGCTGCTGAAAACCGTCGCGTCAGAATCATCCTAAATTCATGACAAATTATCATGAAAGCCTTTTTACTTAGCCTCTCGCTCTGCTGTACGCAAGTTTTTGCGCAATCTGTATTTCTAGTATCTGAGGATGAAATGAATGCCTCTAATGCCAATAAGAATTTTTTCTATCCCAAATCTACAATATCACCAGATGCCCCTAGGATTGAACTAGTGAGTCCCAAGTTAGATACTGCAATTAGCTCACCGACTCAGATCGAATTAAAGTTCATACCAAAAATACCTTCAACTACAAAACCTGAAACCTTTCGTATTTTGTATGGCACCTTCCAAATAGATATTACTGAGCGTTTATTGAAGGTTGCTACTGTTACACCACAAGGTATCAATGTGCCAGAGGCAAAGCTTCCAAATGGTAAACATAAATTGGTTTTGAATGTACAAGACTCGGAGGGTAGGGTGGGTAGCCGTTTAATTGAGTTCGAAATTAAATAGAGTATTACTATGAAGAGCCTAACCATACCTTTCATAGCCTTAGTCTTATATGGGTGTGCCATTACCCCAGAAGCGCCAAAGCTCACTGTTAATCCAGGTTTTACTGGTACCGTACAACTGGCAAATACTTCAGGAAAACGAGCTGATCAAGTCGCTAGATCAGTTGAATCTGAATTTATCCGCATTTTTCCCTCCGGGACGATTACGACCTCGAAATCTAGTGTTGCTCCTTATGCTCTTGACATACAGGTTAATGAAGCTCGTCTTAACCAAACGAGTGCAAACCGTGAGGAAAAAAATTGTGTGCGTTATTCGGACCCCGATCCCAAAGCACAGGGATTTATTGCGCAGGCTTTGAGTAGAAAGTGCCTATCTTGGGAAACAAAAATTATTCCATGTACCTTAAATAATTATGAGTTGGATGTTCAATTAAGAATTGGTGATGCACAAAAGAGGTCACTAGCAAGTGATCGAAAAGTATTTCAGCAAAATGAACGTGTATGCCAGGGATCAACAAGCTCACCCACTACTCTGATGGCCAAAACTGAACAAGATGCTGGA
>VGIH01000066.1 GCA_016867965.1 Betaproteobacteria bacterium
TGCGTGCTACGCAGGATGTGCGTCGCTTACTCAATGCCGGAGCCGATAAGGTGAGCATGAACTCTTCAGCGGTCGCCAATCCGGATTTGATTTCGGATGCGTCCGCGCATTATGGCTCGCAATGCATCGTGGTGGCAATTGATGCCAAGCAAACCGCCCCTAAGCACTGGGAGGTATTTACACACGGCGGGCGTAAAGGGACTGGCATTGATGCGATTGAGTGGGCCAAGGAAGTTGCAAAGCGCGGCGCCGGTGAGATTTTACTCACCAGCATGGATCGCGATGGTACTAAGGATGGCTTTGATCTGGAACTCACGGCTGCGGTAAGCAGAGCGGTATCAGTGCCCGTGATTGCGTCTGGTGGTGTGGGTGGCTTACACGATCTCGTTGATGGCATTCAAATTGGCAGAGCCGATGCGGTACTCGCAGCAAGCATCTTTCATTACGGACAGCACAGTGTGCAAGAGGCAAAGCACTATATGGCTAAGCAGGGAATTGCGATTAGACTCTAATCATCATGACCAACGCTAAATTTACAAAGACATCGGGTTTGGAACCAGGCCCATGGCTTGATCGAATTGTTTGGAATGAGCAGGGCTTAGTGCCAGTGATTGCTCAAGAAGCCTCATCGGGTGATGTGCTGATGATGGCTTGGATGAACCAAGCGTCTCTACTGCAAACTTTGCAAAAAGGTGAAGCGGTCTACTGGTCGCGTTCACGCAACAAACTTTGGCATAAGGGTGGAGAGTCGGGTCATACGCAAACCGTGCGAGAGATTCGGTTGGATTGCGATGGCGATACGCTTTTACTAATCGTGGACCAAAAAGACGGAATTGCTTGCCATACTGGTAGACACAGTTGCTTTTTTAATGAGTGGGACTCGGTGGCAAGCAATTGGGTCGATACAATGAAGCCATGAGTAGCTCGAATCATTCCAACCAAAAACCTAACCTGGATTCCATCTTGGCTCATCTCGCCGATGTGGTCGATAGCCGTCGTGCTGATTTAGCAAGTGGCAAGATTGATGCGGGAAGTTCATACATTGCTCAGCTCTTTACCAAGGGTGACGATGCGATTTTGAAGAAGATTGGGGAGGAGGCCACCGAGACCGTGATGGCGGCCAAGGACTCGCGCATTAACCAGCTTGATCCCAAATACCAACAATTATTGGTCGGTGAGATGGCTGATTTGTGGTTTCATTGCCTGGTGGCACTCTCCCGTTTTAACTTACGACCCGAGGATGTTCTGGCGGAGCTCAAGCGTCGTGAGGGTACTTCGGGGATTACCGAGAAGGCGAATCGCAAAACGTAGTGCTTACCCCCAGTTCGCTGGTTTTTGGGGTTAATTCAGGTAAGATGCCAGCCTATGAAACACCCAAGCCATGACCCAAACTGCATTTTTTGCAAGATTGTTGCCGGGGAAATTCCTTGCCAAAAGGTTTATGAGGATGATGAAATCCTGGCGTTTAAGGACATTAATCCTGCCGCCCCAGTGCATTTATTACTGATTCCCAAGAAACATATACCGATGCTAGAGTCAGCGACTGCCCACGATGCGCCATTGCTGGGTAGAATGATGGAGTTAGCCCCGCGTTTAGCTTCCCAAGAAGGATGTCGCCCCGGTAAAGAGGGGGGATTTCGGGTGATGGTGAACAATGGCGCGGATGGGGGTCAGGAGGTTTATCACTTGCATTTGCATGTGATGGGCGGACCGCGCCCCTGGAAAAAATAATCCGAGGAGAAATTGAGATGGGCTCATTTAGTATTTGGCACTGGTTAATCGTACTGGTCATTATTTTGTTGGTCTTTGGTACCAAGAAACTCCGCAATATTGGCTCCGACCTAGGAGGTGCCGTAAAGGGTTTCAAAGATGGCATGAAGACGAATGAAGAAGCCAAGACCGAACAGATTCAGTCGCAAACCCCTGCCCCAGCGGATAAGACCGTTGATGTGCAAGCCAAGGATGTGAACAAGTCGTAAGACCTGATCAAACCAGACACAAAAACTAAAAACTAGCGATGCATCGATGATTGATCTTGGTGTATCAAAGCTCGCCCTAATTGCGGTGGTAGCTTTGATCGTAGTGGGCCCCGAACGTTTACCCAAAGTGGCTCGTATGGCGGGTAACTTATTTGGTCGTGCCCAGCGCTACATGGCGGAAGTGCGCTCTGAGGTCAATCGCCAGATTGAGCTTGATGAATTCAAAAAACTTCGTGAGGCAAGTGCGGACGCCATGAAAGACATGGAGAGCTCCCTTAATGCCACCGTGCAAGAGGCGAACGTGAACTTAAGCGATCAGGCTGAACCTAATGATGATTACGCGAGCGCCGTTCTAGAGTCTTCCCCAGATGTGACGAAGGTGTATCGAGATGCGCTACGACAAGGGCGAGATAGTTGGGGTGTGAAGCGCACCGCCAGACCCCTTTGGTATAAACATTCGGCCGGTGTGCGCACTCGAGTGCAATCAGGTGCTGCCCGCGTGAAGCGCTTTAAGCGTCCAGCACTAAGTAAATAAATCGATTCAAATAAGCCCCAATAACAGATAACGATGTCCGATACCAAGCCAGGTCAGAGCGAAGAATCTACCAAACCAGGAGAGGGTTTTCAGGAAACCTTCATGTCGCACCTTTTTGAGTTGCGTGATCGGGTGGTTAAATCTGCGATCGCGGTGATCGTGGTCTTTGTTTCTTTGGTCTACTGGGCCCCAGATATCTTCCATCTATTCGCTAAGCCCCTACTCGACTCCCTACCAGCCGGTGGCAAGATGATCGTCACCGACGTGACCGGATCCTTTTTTGTGCCGATGAAGGTCACGATGCTCGTAGCATTTTTGATTGCACTTCCCATCGTTCTCTACCAAATGTGGGCCTTTATTGCCCCAGGTCTTTATACCCATGAGAGAAAACTGGTCCTTCCATTAGTAGTAAGTAGTTACTCACTATTTTTAGTGGGGATGTCCTTCGCCTATTTCTTAGTCTTTCCAACGGTTTTTCAGTTCATGGCGAGCTACAACGCTCCTTTGGGCGCCGATATGTCGACTGACATTGATAAATACCTTAGTTTTGCCATGTCGACCTTTTTGGCCTTTGGCATCACCTTTGAGGTTCCGGTCGTGGTGGTAGTTCTAGTCAAAATGGGGATTGTTAGCATCGAAAAACTAAGGGAAATTCGGCCCTATGTGATCGTTGGGGCATTTGTGATCGCTGCGATTGTGACCCCGCCAGATGTTTTATCCCAACTGTTACTGGCTATTCCTATGTGCCTTCTCTATGAACTTGGGCTTTTAATTGCTCTTTTTTACCTACCCAAAACTCAATCTGAAGAAGAAAAAACAGAATAGTTCTGTAAGTAATTGATTTATCAAGATTAAATCAATAAGAAATCTCCGTTGCACCAATACAACAAATACCCATAAAAAAGCCTCAAAAGGCTGTATTTGCATACAAAAACGGGATAATTCAATGGTCCTGAAGGAATTCGGGCATTTTTTAATTTATGGAGATTTAAACAATGAAAAAATCATTATTGGCATTAGCGGTAATGGGTGCATTCGCAGGAGCGGCACATGCCCAGTCAAGTGTAACCGTTTACGGAGTTCTTGATGCTTCCTACAGCGCTATCGAGTCAAACTCAACAACCACTGCGGGTGTTAAAACTACCGCGAAGGTTCGAAACACTGTGAACGGCGACGGAGCATTGGCAACATCACGATTGGGTTTAAGAGGGGTTGAGGACTTGGGTGGCGGATTGAGCGCACAATTCGTTCTAGAGTGGGATTTAATTAATATTGGAAACGGTGCCACAGGTGACGGTGCGACCCAAGCTGCCACTGCCACTGCTGGCGCAACTACCTCTACTGGTCGCGGTTTTGGACCCCGTTATTCCTACATTGGAATTGCAAGTAAAAACTTTGGCACATTGCGCTTAGGCCGTCAAGAAACCTCAATTCATGGTGTGATAGCAGGTAATCTCGCAGGTGCGGCTAACAACGTCCTGGGTAGTCTTTATAGTGGTTTAGATTCCACCTATCAGTTGACAACTGCTCAAGCACCTACTGTACGTCCCCATAACGTATTTATCGATAACGCCTACACCTTCATTTCTAACAACATGGGCGGTGTGGTTGTTCAATTACAAACAGCGCAAAATGCTTACTCTGCCTCCCAAACAACGGCAAGTGCTGGCGTTCAAGCTTCGGGCGGATCAATTACTTATACTGGAATTAAGAATCTGCAAATTGCAGCCGGTATGATTGTGGAGGGAACTACCACTGCTAGCGTTAGTAACATTAGGCGCAATACCAGAGCAGTGGGTGCAAACTATGATTTTAACGTCGCTCGATTGTTTGTCCTTCATACACAAAATAAGGTTGAAAACCTTAACTTGACGTCTTCGAATTTACTGAGCGATACGAAGCTTACCGAAGTAGGTGTTAGAGCCCCTGTTTCCAAGGTTGTTAATATTTTTGGAAGCTACTTTACAGGTTCTCGTTCCAATAACTCTGGCGCAACCGCTTTGGGAGTTGCCATTGGAACCACAGCCGCTGGTGCAGCAGATGCGAAGGGCTTCCAACTTGGTACCACTTACGCATTCAGTAAGCGCACTACTGCTTATGGTATTTACGGAACTCAAGAACTTAAGGGTGTTGGCGCAGCAACCGGTGCTAAATTAGATGGTTCTATGTACGCTCTTGGTCTACGTCACACGTTCTAAGTTGTTCCTAGCATTTGCTAGTTAAGTTAGTCTGAAAGTAGTACTCAACCCACTGTGGTAACACAGTGGGTTTTTTGTTTAAATTGAAAAAGCGACGCGTTTATTAATTGAACGTATAAGATTTGAGTTAGTGGTAATTAGTAGCGAGATAAAATTATTAAACACTTAAATTTTTTGATCGATACCAATAGCGAACTAAGATATAAATTGAGTCAACTGTACAGAATCAAATAAATAAACTATTAAATGCCGGTAAATATGAAATATTTCAAATAAATATTAAATATCCAAAGGTTCACGAAAACTAGATTGCTGACTCAAGACATTTAAAAACATAACAGATGAATTTCATATTACTGTCGAAATTTATTCTGGAACAACCATTTCCATAATATAAATATCATCTGGCGAAAGATTCGCTTGGTATCGTTCATACACTCTGAGGAATGCAGACTCAAGGTTTTTAGTAAATAGTTTCGAGTTAAATAGTGGCTTTACTAATCGATTCTGGGATAGCTTCTGTTTAATTTCTGCAAGCTTCTTTGGGTTTAAGGCCAAATCAACTGCAAGGGATTCATAATCATTTTGATTGGTAGTAATTAGTTCTGGAATGCCGATATTATTTAATAAACTTGCTCCCATTCGACTTACAAATGATTGCCCAGAAAGAGTTAAGACTGGTAAGCCGGCCCATAGAGCGTCACTAGAAGTCGTACCACCATTGTAAGGATGGGTATCTAAAAATAAATCGCAAACCTGATAACGTGATAAGTAGGAAGCGGAAGTTAAAAATGTACCAAATACTAATCTTGAGGGGTGAACAGATCTAATCTGTGCTTCTTTTTTAAGATTTTCTTTAGCACGATCATTTTCGGCATATAAAAAAAGGACACTATCGTCGACAGCATTCAGAATGCGCATCCAGCTGTCAAAAATGGTTGGTTGTATTTTATAATTGTTGTTAAAACAACAAAAAATAAAACTATCTTCAGGTAAGTTTAGTTCTTGCTTTGTAAATTTTTTATCAGAAATAGTGCGCTTTGTATCATTTGCCTGATACGAATTTGGTAAGTAGATAATTTTTTCCGAATAGCAAGTATGAAATCTTTGTGGAATAACAAACTTATCAGCAATAATATAGTCAAAGTAATCACTACCCATAGTACTAGGATAGCCTAAATAGTTAATCTGAATCGGAGCGGCCCGATATGAAAAAATTCCATTTCGACTATTTGCGGTATACCCACCCAAATCAACCGCGATATCAATTTGTAAATTTCTTGCTAATTGAGCAATTTCAATGTCTGGCATATTATTAACATTAATAAAATGATTAAAAGCAAGACTTAGGCGTAATCGTAAAAAACTGTGATCATTGATACCGTAAGAAAAAGCATAAATTTCAAATATATTTTTATCGTGCAATTCAAAAAGCTCTACAGTAAGCCTAGAAACGGGGTGATTTTTAAAATCTGCTGAAAAGTAAGCAAGCCGAATTTTTTTATTGGTTGCTAATTTATTGAAATTTCCTAAAGTGGGGTTTAAGGGATATTTATCCTGTGCAAATATTTTTGCTGATTGTTGATGTAGTAAAGGATCATCAATAAATGCTAGAGACGCAAAGGGATGAGTAATTTTTTCATTAGATGGTATTTTTCTTTGAAATTTATTTATAGAATTATTGATATCCGACCAATCACAAATAATCATCTTTGTATATACAAAATCCCCAAATAACCAATTTAGGTCAGGTTTAATTCTAAGTGCCGTATCGTAGTGGTAAAGCGCTTCTTCATAGCGCTTAAGATCATGTAATGTTATGGCTTTATTGAACCATGCCTCGGCGAAATCAGGTTTAAGTTGTATTACTTTATCAAAATGAGCAAGAGCCTCTACATAGCGTTTAGTATCGTGAAGGGTATTACCTTTATTAGACCAAGCTTCCACGAAATCAGGTTTGAGTTTTAAAGCTCTACTGTAGTAATCAAGAGCCTTATAGTGACACTGTAGATCTGAAAAACACTTACCAATATTAAAAAAAAGTTCATAAGAATTGGAATTAAGCCTTAAACACTTTTGGTAACAAGATAAAGACTGTTTAATTTTTCCGAGACAGCCATAAGCTGTTCCCAAATTATTAAGTGCTTCATAAAAAATACCGGCTTTTTTAATAGATTTCTCAAGCGAATGAACCGCTTTTTCGTAGAGACCCATTTTTAGTTGGGCTGAACCAAGATAATAGAGAGCTTCGGGTGAGCACTCCTTCGCACTGCAAGACAATTCCAATAATCGATAGGAAGAATCTAAGTCACCTTTATTTCCGTAAATATAAGACAGAAGCTCATTTGCTTTTGAATGAGATGGTGAAATCGTTAATATGTGTTTAAGAATTTGTTCAGATAAATAATAATTATTATTATGGAAGTAATTTTCTGCTAAAGATAAGAGGTGATTAATTTTTGATATATTCATGAAAATTAAATGCCATTTATTTATAAATTTTTATAAATAAATTATATTAAAACTTTATTTGTCGTTTACTAAATAATCTCTAATTTCTCTAAGCAAAACAATGTCCTCAGGTGTTTGGGTACTGGTTTTGGTTCTTCTTCCCTAATTTTGTTTGTGATTTTGACATTTTGGAAAATAACAATCGCGAATAGGGTAAATTTAATTGAAATGGTAGTGAAATTGCCATAGGCAAAAATAGGGATCCCTGCTTTTTTGACAGCATTAAATTCCATTGGCACATCATCAGGAACGATGCCAAGCACAATAAAAAGGTTGGTAAAGTCGATTCTGCCCCCCAGAAGGGTTGAAATTAGGGGTATCACAATGTCATTGACTAAGGAATCAACGATTTTCCCAAAGGCCCCCCAATGATGACGCCGACTGCAAGGTCAATCACATTGCCTCGGACTGCAAAAGCTTTAAATTCTTTCATCATTTTGGATGCCACGGTCTTCTCCTGGTATTTCTGTGGGTTAAGTCATGTTTGAAGGTACTTAAGCGAATATCAGGCTTTTTACCTTAAAATGTGAGGTTGATGTAATTTGCCCTTTAGAACCCATATTTCACATAGTCACAAGGATAGTTCGTACATGAGTGATACCCCAAAAATGGACAAAGACCGCCGGACTTGGCTAATAGCAACCTCCGCTGTGGGTGGTTGTGGCGCTGCTGCGGTAGCGTACCCATTTCTAGACAGTTTTCAGCCTTCAGAACGCGCTAAAGCTGCTGGAGCCCCAGTTGAGGTTGACATATCAGGAATGAAGCCCGATGAGATTCGTACCGTTGAGTGGCGCGGTAAGCCGGTTTGGGTTTTGCGTCGTACCCCAGAACAGATAGCGCAGCTCCCAAAGCTTGATGCTGAGCTGGCTGATCCCAAGTCCTTGAGAGATCCAGCCGCTTTGACACCTACTTATGCCCGTAATGATCATCGGTCGATCAAGCCTGAGTATTTGGTGGCTGTTGGTATTTGTTCGCACCTAGGTTGCTCCCCATCGGCAAAATTACAAGCAGGCCCGCAACCATCGTTGCCCAATGATTGGCCGGGCGGTTTTTTATGTCCCTGCCACGGCTCCACATTTGATTTGGCGGGCCGTGTGTATAAAAACAAACCAGCTCCAGATAACTTAGAAGTGCCCCCCCATATGTATTTGAGCGACACCAAGATTTTGATCGGTGAAGATAAGAAGTCGTAATCTGTTTATTCAATTATTAGTTACTGATTTAGGAAACTAACCATGGCATTCCAAGAAATTAAAGTCCCAGCAAACGCCTCTGTTGCCCAAAAAGGCTTGGCCTGGGTGGACTCGCGTTTTCCATTGAGTAAGCTCTTCAAAGAGCATATGAGCGAGTATTACGCTCCGAAGAACTTTAACTTCTGGTACTTCTTTGGCTTCTTAGCCATTGTGGTGTTGGTGATCCAAATCGTGACCGGTATTTTCCTCGTCATGAACTACAAACCGGATGCGATGAAAGCATTTGACTCGGTGGAGTACATCATGCGCGAGGTGCCTTGGGGCTGGCTCATCCGGTATATGCACTCCACCGGCGCCTCGATGTTCTTCGTGGTGGTTTATTTGCATATGTTCCGTGGCTTGATCTATGGTTCGTATCAAAAACCACGTGAGCTCATCTGGATCTTTGGCTGCTCGATCTTCTTGCTGCTCATGGCTGAAGCATTTTTAGGTTATCTCTTGCCCTGGGGCCAAATGTCTTACTGGGGTGCTCAGGTGATTATTAACCTCTTTGCTGCCATCCCCCTAATTGGCCCAGACCTAGCCCTGTGGCTACGTGGTGATTATGTGGTGGGTGATGCAACCTTGAATCGCTTTTTCTCCTTGCACGTCATTGCCTTGCCATTGGTCTTGGTCGGTTTAGTCGCCGCCCATATCATTGCCTTGCATGAAGTAGGGTCGAATAACCCTGACGGCATTGATATTAAAAAGAACCTAGATGCTTCGGGTAAGCCAGTCGACGGTATTCCATTCCATCCTTACTACTCCGTGCACGACATCATGGGGCTTGGAGTGTTTCTCATGATCTTCGCCGCGATTGTGTTCTTTGCGCCTGAGATGGGCGGCTACTTCTTAGAGGCGAACAACTTCATCCCAGCCGATCCCCTTCAAACGCCATCGCACATTGCCCCGGTGTGGTACTTCACACCGTTTTATTCAATGCTGCGCGCGACCACGACCCCGTTCTTGATCCCCTTGTGGATTTTGTGTGCGGTGATTTTGGGAATGGTGATTAAGACCAACAAAGACATTCGCGTAAAGGGCATATGCGCTGGTATTTTGGCTGCTCTTGCTGTTGGTTTTTATGTGTTCGATGCCAAGTTTTGGGGCGTGGTGATCATGGGCGGTACAGTCGTGATTCTGTTTTTCTTGCCATGGCTCGATAAATCACCTGTGCGCTCGATTCGGTATCGC
>VGIH01000067.1 GCA_016867965.1 Betaproteobacteria bacterium
GTGACCAATTAATGGTGTTTATCAATCCAGAGGTGGTGTGGGCGAGCCCCGAAAAAAAATCATGGCGCGAGGGGTGCTTGTCTGTCCCTGAATTTTTTGATGAGGTAGAGCGTCCTGAGCGAATTCAAGTGAAGGCTTTAGATCAAGATGGCAAGGCATTTGAGCTCGAGACCGATGGTTTGTTGGCGGTTTGTTTGCAACACGAAATGGATCACTTGCAAGGTAAAGTATTTGTTGAGTATTTGTCACCCTTAAAGCAGAGTCGGATTTCAGCAAAACTCAAAAAACGGGCAAAAGAAACAGTTGGTCTTCGCTAGGCGAGACATCATGAAAATTATTTTTGCCGGCACCCCAGAGTTTGCCGCCACCGCATTTGCCGCGATACATTCAGCGGGTCACAAAGTGGTGGCTGTTCTAACCCAGCCCGATCGTCCAGCGGGTCGCGGTTTGCAATTACAAGAAAGTCCAGTCAAGCGTTTTGCAAAGGTTAACCATATTCCCATATTTCAACCACAAAGCCTAAATTTGCAGAATAAGGATGAGAGGCGGTTAGAGGAAGCCCGGCAAACCCTGGCCGCATTAGACCAGATGGATTTTGAGGTAATGGTTGTGGTTGCCTACGGCCTTATTCTGCCGGCGGCATTCTTGGACATGGCAAAGCACTCCGGTCGCAGAGGTTGTTTTAATATCCACGCCTCACTGCTACCGCGTTGGCGCGGGGCGGCTCCAATTCAGAGAGCGCTTGAAGCGGGCGATACCAAGACAGGAGTGGCCATTATGGAAATGGAGCCGGGTTTAGATACTGGCCCGGTCTTAATGGATGAAGCATTGTTGATCACAAATGAAGATACCACTCAAACCCTCCACGACCGTTCAGCACACCTGGGTGGCGAGTTGATCGTTAAGGCCTTGAAATTGATAGCCGACACCCCCAACTTAATATTAATTCCGCAGAATCCAAACAAGGTGACGTATGCGCATAAGATTCTGAAATCAGAGGCAAAACTGGATTGGGCAAATGCTGCAGATCTTATTGATCGCAAGGTGCGCGCACTCAATCCAGCGCCCGGCGCAAGCACTGAGCTTGATGGCGAACTTGTGAAGGTGTGGTTTACCCGTGTTCCGAAGGTAACACACAATACTAGCGACGCAAGGCCCGGCACGATTTTGGGTGCAGGTGAGCAAGGAGTTTTGGTTCAGTGTGGGGATCGCCCTATTGAACTTCTTGAGATACAGAATGCAGGGGCAAAAAAAATCACGGGGCGACAGTGGTTTTTAGGAATATCCAAAGATAAGACACAATGTTTTTCATAAAAAACTTGAGAGGATTTTCAAACCGGATTGTTTGAAAATAATGAAGATAAGCGATGTTTAATTTAGTCAAAACAGCGATCTTGATGGCCGCAATCACTGCCTTATTTATTGTGATTGGCGGGATGCTCGGTGGACGAGAGGGCGTGATGATGGCCCTACTTTTTGCCTTGGTCATAAACTTTTTTAGTTACTGGTATTCCGATCAATTGGTGTTGCGCATGACCAATGCAAAAGAGGTTGATGAACATTCGGCACCTCAGTTTTATGCAATGGTTCAAGAGTTGGCAGCACAAGCCCAACTACCAATGCCTAAAGTCTACTTAATCCACGAAGACTCACCTAATGCATTTGCGACGGGGCGCAATCCTGAGCACGCTGCGGTTGCTGCCACAACCGGCATCATGTGCATTTTGTCGAACCGCGAGTTGCGGGGTGTTATGGCCCATGAGTTAGCCCATGTAAAGCACCGTGATATTTTGATATCAACCATTGCTGCGACGATGGCGGGCGCTATTTCTGCGATTGCAAACATGGCGCTCTTATTTGGAAATCGCCAATCGGATGGGCGTTCTGGTAATCCAATTGCTGCTCTACTGGTTGCCTTATTGGCCCCAATGGCCGCTGGATTAATTCAGATGAGTATTTCACGCGCCCGAGAATACGAAGCCGATCGCGGTGGTGCCGAGATTGCCCAAGATCCAGAAGCGCTTGCTTCAGCCCTCGAAAAGATTCATCGCTATGCGAAGGGTATTCCATTTAATGCGGTAGAGCATCATCCGGAGACTGCACAAATGATGATCATGAATCCGCTTACTGCCTCTGGAATCTCGCAATTATTCTCGACCCATCCGGCAACAGAGGAGCGCGTCTATCGCTTAATGGAAATGGCACGAACGGGACACTATCCTGCCTAAGATCTCCAATGATGGGGTCGCTAAACGCAGTGCCCCCCTGGCTCATTTAATACTTGAGACTAAAAAAGTCTTAATGCAAGTTGTGCACGAGGGCCGTTCTTTGGGCACATTATTCGACGCGTTTGATGAAGTTAAGCGCCCTGCAATCCAAAGCCTGACCTATGCGACCTTACGTGATTGGACTCATGCACAAGCGCTTATTTCTGAGCATGTAAGCAAAAAGCCAAGCAAGGAACTTGATGCGCTCCTGACGGTTGCGGCAATGCTGATCAAGAATCAGGGGGGCGCTCAAAACCAATACGCTATCCCAACTATTGTGAATGAGGCAGTGAAGGCAGCAGGGATGTCACCTAAAACAAAGCATGCCCAAGGACTAATCAACGCCGTATTGCGCAAGGTCGCCACTGCAGCGCAAAACTACAATTCCCCGAAAAGTCAGTTTGGACTCCCGTATCCAGATTGGTGGTTAAAGCGGATTCAGGAAGCCTACCCAGATCAGTGGGAGAGTATTTGTTGCCATCAACAAATACCTCCCCCGCTCACCTTGCGGGTCAATCACATGGTCAATACGCGCGCAGATTATGGCGCGAAGTTAGACGGCTCGGGCATTGCCTACCGAACAATTTCTGAGCTCGCTGGGGTTCAATTGGAGAGTGCATTGATCATTGATATGCCGCTACCCGTTTCGCAGTTACCCGAATTTATGAAAGGGGCGGTATCAGTGCAGGATGCAGGAGCTCAGCTTGCCCCATCTCTATTGCGCCCACAAAAAGGCGAGCGGTTGTTAGATGCGTGTGCTGCGCCCGGAGGAAAGACCGCCCATCTTTTGGAGACAATCCTTGCTGAGCCGGCTGAATTGATTGCGCTTGAGGTCGATGCAGAACGGGCAAAGAAAATAGTGAGCACGCTTACTCGGCTGCAGCTTGTAAATAGTCACACACAGGTGATTACGGGCGATGCTAGTCGACAAGATTGGTGGGATGGTAATTTATTTGACAAAATCCTTTTGGATGTTCCTTGTTCAGCATCAGGAATTGTGCGGCGCCATCCCGATATTGTTTTTTTAAGAAGGTCGGAGGATGTCGCGCGTTTAGTGGAGACTCAACAAGCAATTCTTGAGAATGCCTGGGCGATGCTTAAGAACGGCGGCATATTACTGTATTTAACCTGCTCAATTTTTCCTGAAGAGGGTGAAGAGCAAATCACCCGGTTTGTGAAAAACCATTCAAATGCTTTACGATTAGAGGCGCCGGGCCAGTTGCTGCCAAGCGAGGATCACGATGGATTTTTTTATAGCGTATTAAAAAAGCATCAACCATGACCACCTTCCTACGACATTCTTTATTGGGACTGGCTTGCCTTATCGTGGTGTGCATGACGAGTCCTGCCCAAGCACAAGTAATCAAGGTAAAGCAGGCAGAGTTAGAAAAGGTTGAGAGCGCTTGGCTACTAAACGCTAATTTTGGAATTGAATTGCCGCCAGGCCTAGAAAACGCCCTAAAAAAAGGAGTAACACTTCATTTTTTGGTTCAATTTGAATTAACCCGCAGCCGTTGGTATTGGTTTGATGAAAAAGCGGTCAACGTTCAGCGTCAAGTGCGCTTATCGCATCAACCACTTATTAATCAATACCGTATTAATGCCGGAGGACTAGCATTAAATGCGAACTCATTAGTGGAGGCATTGCGTATCGCTGGCACGATTGGTGGCTGGAGCGTCATTGAGGCCACCGCAATCGATTCGGACAAGCAATACGAGGCTGCGTTGCGAATGACCTTAGATCTTAGCAAGCTACCAAAACCATTTCAGGTGGATGCACTCAATAGTCGAGATTGGTCTTTGAGTGGCGAGTGGTTGCGTTTTCCATTTAACGCATCGATGACTGCTGTGACGGGGCGTAAATAATGAGCCCCCTATTTGCTCTTAATAATAAAGACTTTATTAAGCGCAGAGCTTTGCCGCTGGTCACATTATTAAGTGGACTGATTGCGCTGATTTTGCTACTCCTATTATCAACCGCCACATCCAATAACGAGTTCTTTGATCAATACTTCATTTGGTTGTATGCCGCCAATATTGTGGTGGGCATCTTGCTCTTACTTACCATCATTATTTTGGTGCTAGTTATTAGTATTCGTTGGCGCAAGGGTCGATTTGGAACGCGCCTCATTGCGAAGCTCGCTATGATTTTTGCCTTGGTTGGGGTGGTGCCAGGAGTTATTTTATATAGCGTGTCTTGGCAGTTCGTTTCAAAAAGTATTGAGACTTGGTTTGACGTCAAAGTGGAGTCTGCTCTGAACTCCGGTTTGGAATTAGGCCGCGTGACCTTGCGCATTGCCCAAGAAGAAATTTTGGCGGAGGGAAAGTTTATTGCTGAGCAAGTAGTCCAAGTTCCGCCAGGTACGAGCTCAGAGCAGGTGGGAAGCATGGTTGCCAAAATACGCAATCAGTTTGGGATACAGGAGGTGAGCCTATTTAATATGCAGCGTACCTTGATTCTTAGTACCGAATCCAGGCCTAAACAATATTTTCCAGCGCCTAGTGCTGAAGTCGTAGATGAGGCCTTTCAGAAAAACGGCATCACCTTCTTAGATGAGATTGAGCTTACGAAGGGCCAGTCCGGATACCGCGTGCGCGCAATCGTCCCCATTGTTCGCCAAAAGGCTGTTCCAACTAAGACCGGCTCCTCTAGATATGTTGACGATAAATACTTCTTACAGCTCGTTCGATTCATTCCTGAGCCATTGGCTAAAAACATATATGCAGTCGAGTCTGCGTATAGCGAATATCAAGAGAAGGCACTTGGGCGCATTGGGCTGCGGAAGATGTATATCGGAACGCTCACACTAACACTCTTTTTTGCTCTATTTGTTGCGGTAACTTTGGCGCTGCTTTTGGGTCGCCAATTGGCGCAACCATTATTGATGCTCTTGCGCGGCACCCAGGCGGTGGCACAGGGCGATCTGAGTCCCAAGCCCGAACTTGATACGGGCGATGAGTTGGGTATGCTGACCCGGCAATTTAATGTGATGACTAAACAGCTGTCGGATGCGCGCGATTCGCTCCAAGAATCGAATTCATTTTTGGAGACCGTGTTAGGTAATCTAACGGCCGGCGTTTGCATTTTTGATAACAACTTTAGCTTGGTATCGAGCAATCCCGGAGCAGCAAAAATATTAGGACGAGACTTATTACCAATTACTGGTAAATCCCTTGGCTCAATTGCCGAGTTAGTAGAGTTCGATAGTGCAGTTCGCGAAGGCTTTGCAACCCAGAATTTAATCACCTCTGCCAAAACGGGGGAAGCCAATAAAGCTGAGTTAGTGTGGCAAAAGCAAATTCAAGTAAATCCTGTAAATGAATATGAAAACGATCTTGGCTCAACCTTATTTGTTCGGGGAACCCAACTTTCCCCAAGCTTAAAGATGATTGTGTTTGATGATATTAGTGATGTTATTGCGGCACAGCGTTCGATCGCATGGAGTGAGGTGGCCAGGCGGTTAGCGCATGAGATTAAGAATCCGCTGACACCTATTCAATTATCAGCAGAACGCCTGCAGCAAAAACTCGTTGGTAAATTAAGCCCCGATCAGGACGAGATGATAGAGCGCAGCACCAATACTATTATTGGTCAGGTACAAGCCATGAAGCAGATGGTCAATGAGTTTCGGGATTTTGCTAAGACCCCCAGCCCAACTCTAGGAAGTCTTGACTTGAATAGTCTGATTCAAGAGGTGATGGGTTTGTATGAGGGCAGTAACATTGGGGTTCGCTTGGATTCTAGGTGCCCGCGGGTCATGGGCGACCCAACGCAATTGCGTCAAGTGACTCATAATCTTCTACAAAATGCTCAAGACGCCAGTTTAGAAACTAATCGTCCTGCGCAACTCATCGAGATCACAACAGAGCTTGTACAAATTCAGGATGCCGATCAAAATAGATCCGCGGTGCGCATGACAATTACAGATAGCGGGCCTGGTTTTCAGGCTAAGATACTGGCAAGGGCATTTGAGCCTTATATAACAACCAAGGCAAAGGGAACCGGATTAGGATTGGCGGTTGTGAAAAAAATTATTGATGATCATGGTGCAAAAATTGAGATCCGTAATCGCAAACAGGGGGATGATGTATTGGGCGCCCAAGTATCCATTTTGTTTGTAAAGCTTGCTAGAGAGGCGACCTAGCTATGGCAAGCATATTGGTGGTTGATGACGAGATGGGAATCCGTGAACTCTTACATGAGATCTTGACGGAAGAGGGTCACACGGTATATCCAGCCGAGAGCGCCAATCAGGCAAGAGCGGTACGCGAGCAAATGGAGCCCGATTTGGTGCTCCTCGATATTTGGATGCCAGACACCGACGGCATTACCTTATTAAAAGAGTGGGCTCGAGATAATTTGCTAACGATGCCAGTGGTCATGATGTCTGGCCATGCAACAATTGATACGGCCGTTGAGGCAACTCGTATCGGCGCCCTTAATTTTCTGGAAAAGCCCATTGCACTCCAGAAGCTCTTAAAAACAGTTAGCAAAGCTCTTGAGCGCGCCCCTCTGAAAAAATCAGATGAACTAGAACCTCAATCTCCACCAAGATCAATTGATTTAACCAAAACCACGAATTACGATGAATACATTAGTGGAATTGCAAAAAGTTATTACACCCTGCCACTTCGTGAGTCGCGCGATCTCTTCGAAAAAGCCTATTTTGAATACCAAATGGTGGTCACGGGCGGTAGCATGACCCGTATTTCAGAGTTCACTGGGCTGGAGCGAACCCATCTCTATCGCAAGTTAAAAGCACTGGGCATTGATGTCACCAAAAAGCAAGAGTAACTGATCCTATATAATCCCAACTCTTGGCCTGGTAGCTCAGTCGGTAGAGCAGAGGACTGAAAATCCTTGTGTCGGTGGTTCGATTCCGCCCCGGGCCACCAAACTCAAATGATGCCCTGCTTCGTGCGGGGCATTTTCTTTTGGACCGGTGGATTTGCTTGCCCCATTTAATATATGTACAATGTACATATGACTTCACTTAGATTTGAATGGGAACCTCGAAAATCTTCTGCCAATCTTAAAAAACATGGCGTTTCCTTTGAGGAGGCTAAATCGGAGTTTTATGACGAAAGTGCTAAGTTAATTTCTGACCCGGATCATTCTGAAGATGAAGACAGATTTATCTTGCTGGGAGTAAGTCGTTCGCTTCGCGTGATTTTGGTTTGTCATTGTTATCGAAGTGAAGGTAATGTTATTCGGATTATTTCGGCTCGTAAGGCAACTCCTAAAGAGTCAAAAGCATACTAAAGGTGATGAAGATGCGTAAAGAATATGATTTCTCAAAAGCCCGTAAAAATCCATATGCTTCGATGCTTAAGAAGCCTATAACGATTAGATTAGACGAGGATTCGGTAAGCTACTTCAAGGCGATTTCTGAAGAGGTTGGGATTCCTTATCAAAGTCTAATCAATCTCTATTTACGAGACTGCGCCGCTTCGCATAAGAAATTGAATCTCAGCTGGAAGTAGTCTGGAGAGGTGATTGGGCACCTAGTCCCTGGTTGATTGCGCCCTGGGCCACCAAGAATCTATGGGGTAAACCGGACAGATGGTTTAAATAGCCCTAATAAGTTCATTCCATGGCATAGGGCAGCCCCTCCGGCAGTAAAAACTGTAAAGTATGTGTCCGGTATGAAGTGTTAACGATGTGTCGAGCCGTACAAATTAATGCCCTGCTTATGCCAGATATTTTCTTATACTTTGCCCATGAAGCACTTCCTTGACAAAGCATTATTAAGACTCTGCAGACAGGTTCCCCATACAATTTCCTTTTAATTCACCTTTGGAATAGTTATGCGCCTTGTTGCCCTCATCTCATTATCTATTTCGCTGCTGACCGGCTGCGCATTGCATAACTATGGGGATGATCAATTTCAGTTGCGGATGGCCGCCCATGGAAAAGACATTATGTGGGTACCCACTAGGATCGATACAGCAACACAGATGCTAGCGTTAGCACAGGTGAAGTCTGGTGACATAGTCTTCGACCTTGGATCCGGAGATGGCGTGATTCCAATTCAGGCTGCAAAGCGCTATGGCGTTCGCGCTGTCGGAATCGAATACAACCCGGATTTGGTCGCATTGTCAAAACGCAATGCGATTCGTGAGAATGTACAAAACCTAGTGACCTTCAAACAAGGCGATATCTTTGTTGAGGACTTTTCGTCGGCGACGGTTTTAACCCTATTTTTGGGTGAGAGCCTGAATCTTAAACTAATGCCAACAATTTTGAAGATGAAGCCTGGAACCCGAGTGGTTTCAAATACATTTCGAATGGAATCCTGGATTCCTGATCAGGAGGTATCGGTCAGATCAAGCGAGACCACGGTTGGCACGTTAAATGAAACCATTTATTTATGGATCGTACCCGCAAATATTGATGGCACATGGGAGTTTACGGGTTTGCCTAGTTTAGATAAAACCGCAATTCGGTTTATTCAGAAAAAACAGTTTTTTGATGGAACCATTAATACGTCAGGTAAGCGTTCTATAGCATTTGAGGATGGCCGAATTCGGGGAGACGCGATTCAATTTGATTTTGAGGTTAATGGAAAAAAATATTCGTTTAGAGGTCAGATCAGTGGAGCTCAAATCAGGGGGGTGCTTAACGGAGACTCGAAATTGCCCGTTGTTGCAAAACGACTTTAATAATCTGCTTCTGTAATCAATCGATAACCTATGTTTTCATTAAAAAGTCTGTTGGTTCCTGTGATACAGGCCCCAATGGCCGGGGGGATTACAACCCCAGAGCTGGTTGCAGAAGTTTCTAATGCGGGCGGTTTAGGAAGCTTCGGCTTTGCTTATAGTTCTCCAGAAATAATTGCCCATGATCTAAAGCTTGCACAGTCACTAACTCAGGGCCAAATTAATGCTAACTTTTTTCTATTTCCAAGTGCCGAGTTACCTGATTCAAAAACGATAGAGTGGGCGATTGAGCCTCTTCGCCAATTGGCTCCTAATGTTGATTTTACTGTTCCTAAGCCACCCTTTTACCCCGATCTTAAAATGCAATTAGAGCCCGCTTGGCAATTGAGACCCGCGGTTCTTAGTTTTCATTTTGGCATTCCGCCTGAGTGGGTCATGCAACGGGCCAGAGCGCATAACATCGCTATAGGAATTACAGCAACCAGCCTTGAGGAGGCCCTAATGATTGAGCAAGCGGGCGCTAGTTTTATTGTTGCTCAAGGCATTGAGGCGGGTGGCCATCGTGGAACATTTGAGGGCGAGAGTTCTGATGAGTGGTTGACAAGTTTTGATCTTTTGCTTCAA
>VGIH01000068.1 GCA_016867965.1 Betaproteobacteria bacterium
TGGAGGCTGTGGCAGCGGCAGTCAGTTTGACCATACTAGTTCATCGTATCCCTGAATACTACGTTGATCCACATTCCTAGAAATGACAAAGGCAGCGCATGCTGCCTTCGGTAACACAAACCACTTGTGGTGATTACTTCGCTTTCTTAGCAGCCACCTTCTTTGTAGCCACTTTTTTAGTAGCGGGCTCAGTTTTCTTGGTTTGCGCATCCTTGGCCCGTTTCTCAGCAGTCTTTGCAGCGCCATCGCCAGTTGCCTTAGCAGCGGCTTTGCCACCAAACTTCTGACGAAACTTCTCAACACGACCAGCGGTATCAATAATCTTCTGGGTGCCCGTGAAGAAAGGATGCGACTCCGAAGAAGTTTCAATCTTCGCTAAAGGGTACTCTTGACCGTCTTCCCACTTAATCTTTTCTTTGGTGATGATGGTGGAGCGGGTCTTGAAGCTAAAGTTGTTGGAAACATCTAAAAACACAACTTCGCGGTAATCGGGGTGAATGCCTTGTTTCATAATCAATTTCCTTTGAACGGGTAGCCGTTGTGCGTCATGCGTGATCTCACAATACTTGCCCAGGGTTTAATACAGCAAAAGCAAGATTATGCCACAAAATCAACGCTTAAGCTCTAATCATTAGCCGCCTCGACGCATCAGATCAAAGAACTCGGCGTTATTCTTGGTGGACTTGAGTTTGTCGACGATGAAGTTCATGGCCTCGATCTCATCCATATCGGCTAGGAGCTTACGCAAGACCCAGATTTTCTGGAGGTTTTCTGGCTTCACAAGCAATTCCTCACGGCGAGTACCCGATTTATTAAGGTTAATGGCCGGATAGACGCGACGCTCTGCAAGACGACGCTCTAAATGAACCTCCATATTGCCCGTGCCCTTGAACTCTTCGTAGATTAAATCGTCCATGCGGCTACCGGTCTCGATCAGCGCGGTTGCCAAAATCGTGAGTGATCCACCTTCTTCAATATTACGAGCAGCACCGAAGAAACGCTTAGGGCGCTGCAAGGCATTGGCATCTACACCACCGGAGAGCACTTTCCCGGAGGAGGGCACTACCGTGTTATAGGCGCGAGCTAGACGTGTAATCGAGTCCAACAAAATAATCACATCTTTTTTCATTTCCACTAAACGCTTGGCTTTCTCGATCACCATTTCAGCAACTTGAACGTGACGGACTGCTGGCTCATCAAATGTGGAGGCAACCACTTCACCACGGACCGAGCGCTGCATCTCAGTGACCTCTTCAGGGCGCTCATCGACGAGCAGAACAATCAAGATGGCATCTGGATAATTTTGGGAGATCGCATGGGCGACGTGCTGCATCATCACGGTCTTACCCGACTTCGGCGAAGCGACGATCAGACCGCGTTGGCCAAAACCAATTGGCGAGATCATATCGATAATGCGACCGGTTAGATTCTCTTCAGCCTTAATATCGCGCTCGAGAGCAATATTGCGATTGGGGTGAAGCGGTGTAAGGTTCTCAAACATGATGCGATTTTTGAGATCCTCAGGCGCCATACCATTGATCTTGTCGACCTTAACTAAAGCGAAGTAGCGCTCACCCTCCTTGGGGGTGCGTACTTCGCCTTCAATGCTGTCACCGGTGTGTAAATTAAAACGACGGATTTGCGCAGGTGAGATGTAGATATCATCGGGAGAGGCCATATACGACGACTCAGGTGAGCGTAAAAATCCAAAGCCATCGGGCAAAACTTCCAAGACACCATCGCCAAAAACTTGTTCACCAGCCTTAGCGCGCTTTTTAAGAATGGCAAACATGAGTTCTTGTTTGCGCATCCGTTGAGTATTTTCAATCTCGAGGCCTGCTGCCATTTCTAGAAGTTGGGAAACGTGAAGTACTTTAAGTTCAGTTAATTGCATGATGTGTGCTTAGGATGAAACAAGAAAAGAAAAGAGAAGAAAATGGAGGGTGCCGATCGGCTAAGAAAAACGATAAACGGTTACAGCGTTAGATAAATAAGTCGTTTGAAGTTGGGATAAAGTTTGTGGAGGGCCGGATATAGACCGTCATTGAAACTAGATACTACACTAAAAAATGGCAAAACACGTAATTTTTGGGACTGATGGGTGCTAAAACGGGTCAGGCTCGAGTAGTGAGCCTGACTCCAACCATACTAAAACCGATTTAATTACAGATTGCTATCAATGAATGCCGTTAGTTGGGATTTGGCGAGAGCGCCTACTTTTTGAGCAGCGACCGTGCCATTTTTGAACAAAATTAGTGTTGGAATCCCCCGAATATTGAACTGGGCGGGAACGCCTTGGTTCTCATCAACGTTCATCTTGGCAATTTGGATGCGATCGCCATACTCGGTCGAGAGCTCTTCCAAAATAGGCCCGATCATCTTGCAAGGACCGCACCATTCGGCCCAAAAGTCGAGGAGAACGGGTTTGTCAGACTTGAGCACATCTTGTTCAAACGATGCATCACTAACGTATTTAATGCCGGCACTCATGAAAATTCCTTATGGTTTAAATGGATGAAATTGCTCATCAAAGAGCAATTCCAAACCCTATATTATCAATAAGCCACGATTCATGCCAAAATCCCGCCCCAGCCCTAAGCGAACCAGTTGCTATGCAAACGCATTTGATCATTCCGAACCATGACGCATTAACGCAAATGGCTCAGAAAATCTGGGCGATTGCGGCAGCAAGTAATGAGCGCCCCTTGGTGATTCTGCCCACTGCAGGACCCAATCTGTGTTTGCGTTTAGCGTTAGAGGCAAATCGCGCCACTAACACAATGCCATTACCAGAAGTGCACAGTCTCGCCGATTGGCTGGCACTCGCTCCAAATGGCTTGCACTTACCAATGCCACAATCGCACACGGAACGGATCTTGCAAACGTATGCCACGATGCAAACGCATCCTAATTTACGGGCTTGGTTTACAGCAGAGGGTGAGGGTGGTGCCTGGAGTTTGGCAAGTGCCATCGTCAGTGCCTGCGATCTTTTATCGCAAAGCGTAGTTCCCCAACTCGCTTGGAACATTGAGCAATTGGATCTCGAACAAGGCATCGAGCAGGTACAAAGCAAGCTGACCCAAGCGATCACAGAGGCGTACCCCCGACTAGCCCAAGAACTGGTTACGAAAGAATCTGCAGTTCTCTTGGCCTACTGGCGCTATCTCAGTTCAGAGCGCGATCCCGTCATGACCCAACACCTCGCACTGGTATCGCATCTGCATCAATGGAAAATGAACCCAGAGACGCGCCGACCACTCATTTGGATAGAAACCATTGAAGAGAATGAATCGCAAGCGCGTTCTTATGACGGGTTTCTTGGTCATTGCGAGGCGTTCATCCCGGTGCACCGTTTTGTGATGGATTGGAACTCGATTGGTCTGTGGCCCGAGACCATGGATACCCATGCGTCTGAAGACGAGCAATTGCAAATCAATCGCTCTGCGTTACTTGAAAAACACATGACGTGCCTGAGCGCAAAACGTTTTGAAGACCTTGCTTGGGAAGCAACGCGTTGTATTGAGAGCCATCTTCTTGCTGGGCGCACTCAGATTGCTCTTGTGGCGCAAGATCGTTTATTGGCGCGCCGCACACGTGCCTTGTTAGCCCGTTTTGGATCCGGCTTATCGATCGAAGACGAAACTGGCTGGAAACTCTCGACCACCCGTGCAGCCGCAGCACTTCATGCATGGCTTGAGTTATTGCGCTCGCCACCACAGGGGCCAAGCGCCAACACCTTACTAGAGTTCCTCAAAAATCCATTTCTGGATATCAGTCAATTACTTGAAACCACACCAAACGAGATCGCGGTACTGATTAGTGAACTTGAAGGCATGTTGCTCATCAAGCAGGCAAGAGCCTCGTGGGTCAGTTTCTATTTAGCCATTGAAGCTGGAGCAAGTTCTGAGTTCGACCCCCGCTTACATCGTCTCTTGCAATCAATCCGAGAGCGAGTCAGCCTTTGGCAGGGGCGTGAGATGCAAAACCTGCTGTGTGCGAGAGCTCTCGAACAGCTGCAAGACGATCTATCGCACTTTGGGATGCGCGATCAATTTGAGCGCGATGCCGCAGGCCTGCAGTTACTCGCCATGCTCGACAAGCTGGGTTTAGAGCAAAGCCGGCTACCGTCACTGCGCATGCCTCTTGCCGAATGGGTTATCTTTTTAAAGACTCGGATGGAGGAGGAGGTTTATCGCGAGCAGGGCAGTGATGCGTTGGCAAGCGTGACTATCTTGCCACTGAGTGCGACACGATTGCGCCGCTTTGATGCCATTGTGATGGTCGGTTGCGATGAACGCCAACTACCGAGTTACAGCGAGACCCCATTGTTCTTTTCAGAGACCCTGTGCCAGACTCTTGGCGGCACAGATATGGCTTGGCAATACCGACAACAGGCACGCGATCTTTCTCAACTCCTTGCCTCCTACTCCTACATTGATCTTTTATGGCAAAGCGAGGGAGCCAGCGGTGAGCCCCTGCGAGCATCGCCTTGGATCATGCGTTTGCAAGCCAATCTGCCGCAACTTGCAACGCGCGAGGCCAATCGTTTTGCACGATCGGCCGTAGCCAGACCCATAGAAATGTCGCAAGCAACCCGACTCGATGGATTGCCCATGCCGACTCGAATGAGCCCGAGTGCGTATCGGGCGTTACGCGCCTGTCCCTATCAATACTACGTTCGCAGCCTTCTTGGTCTTCGAAAACGCAAGGACCTGGATGAAGCGCTCGATGCATCGATGCTGGGTCAAACCCTGCATCAAATCCTGCGTAATTTTTTCCAAGAACTAAAAAGTACCGAAGCACGCGATGCAAAACGCATGAGCGATTTGGAGTTTCGGAAAGATTGGATGATCACGCACCTGATGCACGCTTCTGAGCAAGGCTTTAGTCGATTACTGGAGGGTAATCAGCGCATCGTAGGTCAGTTGCGCGATTGGCAAAAACAAATTCCTAGTTTTGTAGAGTGGCAACTTGAGCGCGAGTCACAGGGTTGGCACTTTCATGATGCCGAACGCAAACTTGGCTTTGAGTTCAATTTCTCAGACGAGCACGGGCAATTCCATCAGATTCGAATTGAGGGTTACGCCGACCGAATCGACCAACAACCGAATACCTCATTACTCTCGATCCTGGACTATAAAAATCAAAGTCGTGAAAAGGTCATGGAGCGCAGCGCCCAACTCATGGACGATCCCCAGTTATTGCTCTATGCCGAAGCCTTAGCTGCACAAGGCCCGATTGATCAGGTCGATTGGGTAGCGCTGAAGATGAACCTCAAGAAAAAAGATGCAAGCAAGCGCTCGGTCACGATCGCGGAGATTCCGCTGGCCATGCAGCAGCTTCATGCGCAATTGCAAAGTGATCTGGGGAGCGTATGGTCTGGAGGTGCCATGCGAGCTTTTGCCCCTGAGAGCACGTGCCGTTATTGCGATGCCCGCGGTATTTGCCGAAAGGGGATGTGGTGAGCGCTCAGCAATCACTCCATATCTCGATCGTCTGTGATCCACAGCGCTCGGTCGTGGTCTCTGCGTGCGCGGGGAGCGGAAAGACCTGGTTGCTGGTTGCGCGCCTTGTTCGTATTTTGCTATCCGGTGAGTCGCCCCGATCCATTTTGGCTCTGACATTTACCCGTAAAGCTGCGCAAGAAATGCGCGAGCGTCTTTATCAGTTGTTGCAATCCTGGACTACCTTCAGTGATCCCGAGATTATCAAAGCGCTTATGGAGCGAGGGCTTGATGCTGAGGCGGCACAAACGCAACTGCAAGCAGCGCGAACCCTTTATCCACGTTTACTTTCAAACCCCCATACCGTATCGATTGATACCTTTCATGGCTGGTTTGGGCGCTTACTGGCTGGGGCGCCAGTCTCCATGGGGGCTCAATCTGGATTTACGCTGCGAGAGGATGCAAAGCGTTTGCAAGAGGAGTGCTTAGAGGATTGGTGGGCCTCAATGCCTAGCGACATTTTGCGACAGTACGAGTATTTGATTGATCAATTGGGTTCAGCACAGGCTAATCAATTTTTGTTTGGAACCAATGGGCTCGTGCAGCAAAAGGGTGCATGGGTATTTTTCAAGAAAGCCTGTGAAGCTCGCGGTGAATGTGTGACGCAGGCCTTACGCAAATGCTGTAACACGCTTTCTCAACCCAATCCTTTACTCACAAAACTTCAAGAAAGTACCGCAAGCCTTGAGCTTAGGATGCTGCACGACGCCTTTTCTAACGGCGGCGTTCGGGATCAGCAGGGACTTACGGAGTTAAGTGCAGCATTGGACGCCCTTGAGCAACAGCAATTTGATAAAGCACTTCATTTACTGATTCCTGTTTTTATGACGCGCGATGAGCTACCAAGGTCTCGCAAAGATAACGATGCTGCCTCGAAAGCGATTCAGACGTATTTAGAAGGACAGAACTACGATCTCAATCGATTTATTGCTATTCGGCTAGCGTGGGCTAGCGCATGTGAACAGTTTGTCGAATGGCAATCCCAGCAACAGGCCTTAGCACTTAATCAAGCGTGGTTTAGCATCGGCACAGCCATGCTAGAACACATTGAGCGTGCCAAGGAGCGTATGCGCGTTCGTGATTTTGATGATTTAGAACTTGGTGTCGCACAAATGATCTCTGATCCTCATGTTGCAGCCTATTGGCAAGCGCGTTTGGATGCACGCTATCGCCATATTTTGATTGACGAGTTTCAAGATACAAATCCCTTGCAATGGCAAATTTTGCGGGCTTGGCTTGCAGCCTACGGTGAGGATCATCAGAAGCCCAAGGTATTCATCGTCGGCGACCCCAAGCAATCGATTTATCGCTTTCGTCGTGCGGATCCTCGATTATTTACAGCCGCTACGCATTTTTTACAAAAGCACGATCAGGCTCACCTCGAACAGCAAAATACGACGCGTCGTAATGCCCCTGCGATTGTAGAAGCTGTCAACCGTATTTTTACCAGCGACCAAATTCCTAAAGCGTATCGATTTCAGATTCAGAAGACGCTGTGGCATGCCCCAGACATTCCCAGCCATGCAAACCTTGCTCATGGCGAGGCATGCCGTCTGCCATTGATCCCAATCATTGATGAGCCGCAGGCCAATGCACGGGATAACGCCTTGGCGTTGCCCCATCTCGATCGCCGCGAGACCGGAGCAAAACAGCAACGATTATTAGAAGGGCAGCGACTTGCGCAATTAATTGATACGGTGATGCGTACCCGCTTAGTGCTTGATGAAGAGGTTGACCCAAGTAATCACCAGCAACGCAACCATGTTTGGCGACCGGCTCGCCCCGGAGACTTCTTGGTTCTCGTCAAGCGCCGTCAATACCTCCCCGAGTATGAAGAAGCATTGCGCCACGCCAATCTATTGTTTGAGAGTCCACGCTTAGGTGGTTTACTCGAGACCCTGGAGGTTGATGACCTGATCGCCTTATTGACCATTCTGAGTAATCCAAATCATGATCTTGCCCTTGCACAGATCTTGCGCAGCCCCTTGTATGGCATGAATGAAGCACAGATGCAAATGCTCTCGGAGTTGGTTCAAAGTAATCGCGGTTATCGCAATTGGTGGGAAGTCTTATCGCACGCCAACGATCATCCATATGCGTACGTCTTTTTAGGTATCGCGCAGCAACTGATGGCGTGGATGGAGTTAGCGAAACATCTCCCAGTGCATGATTTGCTCGATCACGTCTATTACTCGGGCGATATTCGTTGCAAATATGCCAGCGTTTGCCAAGCACGTGACCGGGATCAGGTCTTAGCCAATTTAGATGCGTTTCTAGAGCTCGCTCTAAATCTTGACGGTGGACGTTATCCTAGCTTAGGACGATTCATTAGTCAATTAAAACAAATGCGTCGCGGCGATCAAGATGAGACTCCTGATGAAGGTGAGATGCGCGGTGAAGTGCCTCTGGACGATGAGGGCGATGATGTGGATGAAGGGGATTTGATCTGGACACCCACTCAATCGCCCACCGCCAACAACGGATTCGCTTAATGACTATTCATGGTGCGAAAGGATTGGAGGCTCCGTTTGTAATCATCCTGGACTGCAATCACACTGCCATCACAAATCCAGGGCGCGGCGTATTGCTGGACTGGGATCCTGATCACGAGGCGCCAAACCATCTATCCATGTTCACGAAGCTGAGCTTATCCAAAGCCCGCGAAGAATTGGTAGAACAAGAAAAACAGATTGCTTTGCATGAGAACTGGAACCTTCTCTACGTGGCACTCACCCGAGCTAAGCAGGGACTGTGGTTGAGTGGAGTAGAGAGTACACGTCATCGGCAGCAGGGTGGTTTGGTGCCTGATAGTTGGTATGAGCGTTCATGCGAGGGGCAAGTCCCAGTCTTCACAGAACTCGATGAAGCATCAAATGCCCAAACGCATTCAATCGCCTCGGAACCGTTCACCGCAAGCGAGACCTCATTTGACTTCCCAGATCTGGTCTTGACGTGGCACGGCACACCAGGCACCTCTTTAGAAACCCATGCCTTAGGTATCGATGAGCAGCGACGGATGCAAGAGGGCGAGTGGTTTCATCAGATCCTTGAACGGATTACGCCGTCGCAATACCGCATGGCGGAGGCAATACCAGACCCTCAATCGCTTGCGAGTCGATTGGGTATCGACGAGGTCAGTGCGGAGCGAACCATCAAGCGTGCCCACTTGGTTTTTACTAGCCCTGAGTTGACTTCACTCTTTAATCCTGAGAGCTATCGCAATGCCTGGAATGAGCTTGATGTGGTGAGTGAGGATGGGCGATGCTTACGGATTGATCGATTGGTTGAGTTTGATCACGAACTCGTTGTCCTTGATTACAAGCTTAGTATCCCAGAACAAGCGGATCCTCTGTATACCCAATATCAACAGCAGCTCGGACGCTATTGCCAAGCGGTGAGAAAACTATTCCCTAACAAGCTTGTGCGCAGCCTTTTGATCGATTCGCGGGGCCACGGTGCTAATTTATTGAATTAGATCTCGACGATCATTTCAATTTCGACGCAAGCCCCCAATGGGATTTGCGCAACCCCAAAGGCACTACGAGCATGCTTACCAATCTCACCAAATACTTCGACGATGAGTTCAGAACAGCCATTCATCACCAAATGCTGCTCAGTGAACTCGGAGGTAGAGTTAACGAGACCCATCACCTTGACAACCCGACGCACTCGATCGAGTGAGCCGAGGTGGGAATTGAGCGTTGAGAGTAAATCAATCGCGATACTCCGAGCGGCCATTTGGCCTGTGGCGGTATCCATGTCGAGCCCCAATTTACCAATCCATGGCTTGCCATCCCGTTTGGCAATATGACCCGATAAAAATACCTGATGACCGGTGGTAACCGCCATCACGTAGGCAGCTGCGGGTGCGCCTGGGCTTACTAGGGTAATTCCTAGGTCGCTCAGTTTTTGAGAAATCACGCTCATGAAACTCCTTTAAGGAACAGGGTTAAACACAAAA
>VGIH01000069.1 GCA_016867965.1 Betaproteobacteria bacterium
CAAAGCTAGCACCCTTAGCGGAACAACTGATTAGAATTCCAGCAGGCGCTTTGCTCACTGCGCAAGCTGAACAACTTCTAGACAGTCAAATGCATGGATTAGGAAAACAATGGAGCTTGGCCCAAGCATCGGCTTGGTAAATATCTAGCGTAGTTTTTCTAATTGAATTAGTATCACGATACCCATGGCTAAGAAAAAAAATCCTGCAATCCGCTTTTTGGATCCAACCGTCGAATCCTTTGAGACAATTGTTGGTCCCAGAACAGTCTTTCGGGGCAATATTGCTGCTTTTGAGAGTATTCGAATCGATGGCAAGGTGATCGGTAATATCGAATCACCCCCGGGAAGTAATATTACGGTAGCGCTTGGTAAAACTGCCATGGTAGAGGGCAATATTAATACCTACCGAGCACTCATTGCCGGTCGAGTTGAAGGTAATATCTACGCCTCAGAGCGTGCCGAGCTTCATGATGGGGCTGATATTCATGGGGAGGTCATTTATGGCCAAATTGGGGTTGAGCAGGGCGCCAAATTAACCGGCACGATGTCTCGAATTGACCCAGACGAGCCTCAAGAGATCTCTGCAGAGGCGATGGAAATCTTTGAGCAATTTAATCGCGAAGACGACAACAGTTAACTCAATCAATACAACAGTGAAATATCACTGACTGGCAACTGCGGTTCCAGATTTGGGACTAGTAGCAAGATTATTTTGTCTAGGCATTAGCAAAACTTGAGCTGGATTAAGATGGCTACCATTGCGAATAATTTCGTAGTGCAAATGTGGTCCTGTCGAACGTCCTGTCGAACCCACTTCAGCAATCAGTTGACCCTTGGATACTTGTTCGCCTTGCTTAACAAATACTTTTTGAGCGTGCGCATATTTACTGACAAATCCGTCCGAATGACTAATTTCAACGTAACGGCCATACACTGCATCGGTACCGACTTTACTAATCGTGCCGTAGCCACTAGCGACAATTCCGGTGCCTGGACTTGCCTGGAAATCAATACCGGAATGAAATGCCAAGTTCTTCGTAAATGGATCAACTCGCATTCCGTAATTACTACTCATGGAGCCAAACTGGGACGCTACAGGGATACCAATCGGCAATCGGTTTAACCAATCATACTGTTGAGACCAGTCATTTTTAAACTTAGTCAGAATTTGATTTAAGTCTTTTGAGCTTTGTACTGTCTCGGAAAAATTTTTATCGATTGATTTATTGGCATCTACTTTAAAGGCAAATGGTTTTAATGGGCCGCCACGGGCACCAGAACTCGGCTCATTGAATTTACTTTTCACCGGCGCTGGAGTGGCAAGATCTGCAAACCGGTCTTTGAGGGTTTTGAGCTCAGTAATTTTTTCAAGGGATTTTGAAAGTTGCTCTTGCAATTGAACCAACTGCTCTTTGTAGGACGCATCGAGTGCATCGAGCTCTTCAAACGTTACGATACCGCTGAGTGAGCGGGCAAAATCAGGGCGAACCTGTAAGGCCACCTTAAAGCCGATGAAGTGAACTCCCATGCCGCACAATAGGAAAAAAACGCCAATCACTGACCCAATTTTCATTAAACCTTTGGGGGTGATATTGAATTTTTGAACCTTTGAGGTGGCTCCGGAAATCCAAATTAGCTGCATGGAATTGACCTTTTGTCAGAATGTGCATCATTTTAAATGAAAAACCGTGATTCTTTACCCTTTTTTAATGCAAATAAATAGATAAGATGTTGATTATTATGGAAAATTAATGCCTTCTCGTCTGCTCCACATATTGTTATCATTCATCAAAAATAGAGATTAATGCTGTTTTATGACCAATCAAGCCAATCTTCCTAAAATTCAGGGGGACGTGTTTACCCGAGCGAGGGAGCATGTTCAGCTGTCATATTTGGATCTTGCCAAGATGGCTTCATTGACGGAGAGTCAGGTTAAACAAATCGAAAATGGAGAGACAAGCGCTTTCTACTCACCGGCGATTAAATTAATTGCCACAAAAAAAATAGCAAAGATATTAGGTCTATCCGAAGAAGAGTGTTTGATTTATGCCGATGCCGATGACGTGCCTAAGCAACGGCCAGATCATAAAAAAGATTCTGCACAGTCGATAAGCCAGTTGCACCAAACAATCGCTAAAGAAAATTTTGATCAGATACTGCTTGCCACCCAAGAGACTGGTGGACAAAAAAAATTAAAGTCCTATCAAAAAATAAGCCTCTATCTAATTGTGGTGATTTTAGGTGTTGGAGCGTTTTTCTCTTTCTATGCCCGTGCCGATATTGTTGGGTTTATGCCAGCTTACGGAGAGCGCTTGGTCATTACTTCAGAGACATGCAAATGGGAAAACGGTAGGGAGGAGCCAAATTGGTTGTTTGCCTATTTTGAGAGCTCGTTTGGAAATGTTACCCGCGCGTGTTATGTTCGCTACAACAACCAGATTTGGTTGCGAAAGTCTTCTGGGGTTGAAATGGTATTCCCGGCTGATTACTTTACAAAGCCAGCGAATAATCCCGAGCCATCCAAAAACTAAATTTTTTTACAGAAAAAGTCGAACAACAATTCACTCATGGTATCGGGAATGACTCGTTCCCAGTTGGAGTTTCGGGTATCTTCACTTTCAACGGGAACTCCACCACCATCAATTCCTGAATAGTAGCCAATATAAAACTGCTTGTAGCTTTCATAGCCGGGCCGACAAAAATACGAAATGTCCTGAAGCACTGAATAGACTCCCTGACCATTCGGTGCAGTCATTTGCTCAACATAGCTAATCATTTGCCATGAACTCACCAGGTCTGAAGCGGGGTCCTTCACCACTTTGGTATCTTCATAAAAATAAGAATTACCTTGACCATCTTTTGAAATAAAAACCCACTTAGCAAAAGCAGGCTGCGCCGTTAAAAGCAAAAGGATTGAAAGTAGAAAAAATTTTTTCATGATTCAAAAATTGTAAAATGGCATAAAGTAATTAGATCTAAATCTTAAAACATTATTTGGAGTACAAATGAGCATTTTTTGGAGTTTATTGGGAATTTTCTCAACCATTGGCGGAATAATTGCCTTTATTAATACGGGTAATGTGATTTATTTTGTAATTGGTTTTCTGATTCTATTTTGTCAAGCATGGTTTCGTTCCAAAGATGACGATGAGGTGAAGAAATACTTTTAACGGTGTTCAAGCACCATCTTGATGTGCGCAATCCCAGCATCATTAAATTCAGAATCAATCGGCTTAAACCCAAGTCGCTCATAAAAGCCGATGGCTGAAGTTTGGGCGTGTAAGTAAAAATCAAGGATGTCCAGATTCTTGCCGTGGTCCACAAGGGCTTTCAACAATTTACTTCCAAATCCTTGGCCTCGATACTGTTTGAGAACTGCAAGACGGCCGATCTTGCCGTCCCTAATTAATCGGCCCGTAGCGATTGCCTTCCCACTCTCAAAAACAATGGCATGCCAAGCCAGCAGATCATCGTCATCGAGTTCGAGCGCTTTGGGTACCTTTTGTTCCTCTACAAATACGGTAAGTCGAATCGGATAGGCTAGGGGCTTTGCCTCCTCCCAGTTCATGATTCGGATTTCTTGCATGGATAAATCATAAACTGCTATTGTTATGGCATATGATTCGGATTACTGAGCTTCGCTTACCCATTGATCATGCCCCACAAGCATTGGAATCAGCGATTCTGACTCAGCTTGGTATTGCCTCAAAGGATCTTGTTCGATTTGAGGTCTTTAAGCGCAGTTACGACGCTCGTAAGAATAGTACCCTTACCTTTATTTATACCCTCGATGTGTCGGTCCGTGATGAAGCAAGTGTTCTCAAAAAACACATGCATGATCCCCATGTCCGACCAAGTCCCGATACGTCGTATCACTTCGTTGCCATGTCTGGCGATCACCGGTTAGCAAAATCCGATTTACGACCAGTGGTGATTGGTTTTGGCCCCTGTGGAATTTTTGCTGCACTGCTCTTGGCGCAAATGGGATTGAAGCCCATTGTTCTCGAGCGCGGTAAGGCGGTACGCGAGCGTACCCAAGATACATGGGCCTTATGGCGAAAAAAGATTTTGAACCCAGAATCGAATGTCCAGTTTGGTGAGGGTGGGGCCGGCACGTTTTCAGATGGCAAGTTATGGAGTCAAGTGAAAGACCCCAATTTTTATGGCCGCAAAGTTTTGCATGAGTTTGTCAAAGCAGGTGCGCCTGAGGAAATTCTGTACGTTTCTAAACCGCACATTGGTACCTTTCGGTTGGTGGGAATGGTAGAAAAAATCCGCCAAGAAATTATTAATCTGGGTGGTGAGGTACGCTTTGGTCAAAAAGTCATTGGCTTTGATATTGACAATCACGTGCTACAAGGTTTGCACATGGAAAGTGGTGAGTATCTGCGTGCCGATCATGTGGTGTTAGCGCTGGGCCATAGTGCACGCGATACCTTTGAAAAGCTTCTTGATGCGGGCGTGTATATGGAAGCCAAACCATTTTCCGTTGGCTTTCGGATCGAGCATCCTCAGTCACTAATTGACCGTGCACGCTTGGGACCGCATGCGGGTCACCCATTGATTGGAGCGGCTGACTATAAGTTAGTGCACCATGCCAAGAATGGTCGTTCGGTCTACAGCTTTTGCATGTGCCCAGGGGGCACCGTGGTAGCCGCCACGTCAGAGCCGAATCGAGTGGTTACGAACGGCATGAGCCAGTATTCGCGTAATGAGCGCAATGCCAATGCGGGGATTGTGGTGGGGATTGATCCGCACGACTACCCAGGCGGACCATTGGCAGGCATTGCCTTTCAACGCGAATTGGAATCAAGGGCATTTATCTTGGGGGGCTCGAATTACCAGGCACCCGGACAGCTGGTCGGTGATTTTTTACAAGGTAAGCCGTCAATTGAATTTGGTGGGGTTGTGCCGTCCTATAAGCCCGGTGTGCATCTCACCGATCTTGCAACGAGTCTGCCAGGCTATGCGATTGAGGCGATACGAGAGGCCATTCCTGCTTTCGAGAAAAAGATTAAAGGCTTTGCGATGCCCGATGCAGTTTTGACCAGCGTTGAGACCCGTACCTCGTCCCCTCTGCAAATTAAACGAGGATCAGACTATCAAAGTATTAACACCAAAGGACTTTATCCAGCTGGTGAGGGGGCAGGGTATGCTGGCGGGATTATGTCGGCAGGGATTGACGGCATCAAAGTGGCTGAAGCGATTGCACTAGATCTTATGAGCGTCTAATTAGATCTCAATATTGTCGAGCACAGAATCAGTAAGGTGACTTGTATCACCCCAGCGCTCAATTGCCCAAGTATTCCCATCATGAGTAATCCAATTTAATGATGTATTCGGTACAACCGCGACGCGCTCGGCATTTAAAGCTTGTTGTGTGATGATACGGTAGATCATATCGAGTGCGCCCCCATGGCTTACCGCTAGGATTTGTTTGCCAGCGTGCTTCACAAAAAAATGATTGAGCATGCGTTGCATTCGTTCATGAAACTGCACAATACTTTCGCCACCACCGAGGTCAAAGTCTAACTCTCGAGCGAGGTGACGCTGCCATAGTTCCGGCTCTACCCGCGGTGCATCCGCCAAAAGCAATCCTTGCAATTTACCCACATGGCGCTCACGCAAATCAGGATGGATAAGGACATCCAAAAGCTGGGGAATCGCAATGGTCTTTGCAGTATGAAAAGCTCGCTCTAAATCACTGGAGTAGATGCAATCAAAGTATTGTCCGGTTTTTAGTAATGCTTTCGCTAAGCGATCGGCTTGCATGACGCCATGGGCATTGAGCGGGATATCAGTATGCCCCTGCATCCGCCTCTCGACATTCCAATCCGTTTCCCCATGGCGCACAAAACAGATTTTAGTAAGTTGCGTCATAGCGCTCATTGTATTGATATCACCGTTGGGATAGAAAAATCGCTGTTGAGAGGAGTTAAATTCAACTAATATAGTGAAAGTATCAAAAATAACATTACGGGCGGTGACCTCCATGAGCTGGCTACGAGCAATCCTAAGTCTGGTTTTATTGAATGCAAGCCTTTGTTGTGCACAGTCTGATACAGCAACATCAATTCGTTTGCAATTAGCATGGTCTCATCAAAGTCAGTTTGCGGGTGTCTACGTTGCGCAAATTCGTAAGCACTTTGAGAATGAAGGGCTTGATGTAATTACATTTCCAGGTGGCTCAGGCATTAATCCCCTGCAAGAGCTCCAAAATGGTAATGCTGATGTGGCAATCTCCTGGTTTAACAATGCCTTTGAGTTCTCAAAGCCCGGTCAACGCATTACCAATATTGCCCAGTTATTTTCTGGATCTGCTCTAAATATTATTTGCCGAATTAGTTCGGGCGTATACGTACCTAAGGATGTTCAAGGTAAACGTATTGGAGTCTGGGGTGTGGGTGACCAAGATATCCTCTATGAACTTTTAGACCAACTTAGTATTCCAAGAAATTCGGTGGAAGTAGTGATACAACGTGCCAATGGTGAGGATTTAATCGATGGTAATGTGGCTTGTGCTACTGCGATGTCCTATAACGAGTACTGGAAAGTTCTACATTCAGGTATTCCAAGCTCGGATTTGGTGGTGGTGGATCCTCAAAAATACGGCGCTACAAACATTGAAGACGGGTTATATGTAATGAGTGATCGCCTACAAGACCCTATCTTTCGAGAGAAAATGGTTCGCCTAATTCGGGCGTTGCGTAAAGGCTGGTCTGAGGCCCGCATTGCCCCAACCCTTGCTGCGCAATCGGTACAAAAGATTGCCCCAAATTTAGATCCCGCTCAACAACTACACATGTTACAGGTCGTTTTGGATTTGATCCCTAAGGAAAATAAACAGTTTGGACTATTTAACCTCGCATATTTTGATAAAAGTGTACGTCGCTTAAGTGCGGTATCTAAGAATTCAGATGTAGATCCTCGTTCACTGTGGACCCATCAAATATGGAATCAAGTGCAAAAAGAAGATGGTCGAAAATTACCACTCACTGAAGCAACTCGTTTTTATGTCACTGAGATTGTGAAATCCACCTGGTTCAAATTACTTATTTATTTATCCGCTTTTACCTTTGCGCTATCCGGAACCTTGGAAGGTATGAACCGTAATTATGATCTGTGGGGGCGTCTTGTGCTGGCATTGTTATCAGGTCTTGGCGGCGGAACTTTAAGGGACATTATTATTGGGGGAGAGCGCTTAGACTTCTTTTACGTTCGAGATGTGGTCTTCCCCACCGGTATTTTGCTGATTGTGCTTATTGCTAGTCTGATTGGATTGCGTTACCGCGATTTTCATCATACCGAGACATTCAAGACCATTAAAAAATACACCGATGTGATTGGATTTGCGGGTTTAGCTACCTTGGGTGCGATGTTAGCGCTTGCCGCAGGAATGGCTTGGTTTTGGGCTCCCATTTGTGCAGCGCTCTCATGCGCCGGCGGGGGTGTCTTACGAGACGTGTTGGTGAATCAAGAGCCGCATACCTTTAAAGGAGTGATCTATGAAGAGGCAGCAGTTGTGGGTGGTTTGGTGCTAACCGTGGGGCTCTTTATCGCCAATTACTATGAATCAAGCCCAGTACCTGTTCTGTTTACTGTTGGGTTTACGTTTACTTTCTTAATTGGATTGCGACTGGCTATCTATCGCTATAAGCTGCAGTATCCAGAGATTCTTGGGGGTCCGAAAAAATCCAATTAAACGTGGTCAATTGACCGCCGATTGTGACCGCGCACCAAACTTAATTCCTTCATCTCGGTTTGATAAATAAGACCCGCGTGCTCACGTAGCGCATGAAACTCGATTTGCTCCCATCGTTGTTGTGTGACATCGAGCTCCGATTTATGTGCTGCTAAAAAGACCGATGCGCCAACTACATCTTCGGCCATGCGGTGATTGTTTTCTGTCATGAACTTTTTGAGAGCGACTGGATCTTCAGAAGTAACCCATCGCGCCATGGCGTAGCGTGCTGGTAAGAGGCGTACTTCTGCGCCGTACTCGGATTGCAGACGGTGGGCAACGACTTCAAACTGCAGCTGCCCAAACGCACCCAATAGCATCGTGCCGCCACTCATGGGCCGAAAGACTTGAATTGCTCCTTCCTCACCAAGTTGCATGAGATCGGTGCGAAGTTGCTTATTTCGCATTGGATCGGCTGCCTCAACCATCCGAAAGATCTCGGGCGCGAAAAAAGGCAGACCAGTAAATTGCAACTCCTCACCTTCGGTGAGGGTGTCACCTAAGTGTAAGAGGCCGTGATTAGGTAAGCCAATAATGTCCCCAGGAAAAGCCTCATCCAAGATGTCACGCCGTTACGATAAAAAGGAAAGCGCATTATTTGTCCTGATCTCTTTACCATTACGCACGATTTTGAGTTTCATACCCCGCTCAAAGTGGCCTGAGCAAATTCGTAAAAATGCCACCCGATCGCGGTGTGCTGGATCCATATTGGCTTGGATCTTAAATACCACGGCAGTAAATTTTTTCTCCTGAGGCTCGACCTGGCGTTGTACAGTCTTGCGTGATCCAGGCCCTGGAGCGAGATCAACCAAGGTGTTCAAAATCTCGCGTACGCCAAAATTATTAATCGCAGAGCCAAAGAAGACTGGGGATTGCTCGCCTGCTAAGAAAGCCTCACGATCAAAAGCTGGCATCGCATTTTTGACAAGATCAACTTCGGCTAAGGCCTCCTCTAATTCGCTACCAAAACGCTCAGCTAGCATTGGATCATCCAAAGATACGACTACATTGGAGTCGTCAGTAACGCGATCCTCACCGGCTTTAAATAAGCGCATTTGGTGATTGACGATGTCAATCGCGCCAGCAAAGGATTTGCCCATCCCTACTGGCCATGTAAACGGTACTACCGCCATACCCAAGGCCGCCTCAATCTCATCCATCAGATCGAGTGGTTTCTTCACCTCGCGATCAAGCTTATTAATAAAAGTGACCAAGGGTGTATGCCGTGCACGACACACGTCAATCAAGCGTCTGGTTTGGGGCTCCACACCATTAGCTGCATCAATGACCATCAGAGCTGAATCCACTGCGGTTAAAACCCGATAGGTATCTTCCGAAAAGTCTTGGTGTCCAGGTGTGTCGAGAAGGTTAATGATCGCATGACGATATTCCATTTGCATCACCGAACTGGCGACCGAGATACCGCGTTGCTTCTCAATCTCCATCCAATCCGCAGTGGCATGGCGACTTGCTTTGCGGGCTTTTACACTCCCTGCAATTTGAATGGCACCAGCGTAGAGGAGTAGTTTTTCAGTAAGCGTAGTCTTGCCCGCATCC
>VGIH01000070.1 GCA_016867965.1 Betaproteobacteria bacterium
CCCTGATTTGGGCAATACCTTATACCGGGCGACAGCATTTGTACCATCATTTTGATTTGCCATGGCAGATTTAGCTGGCACCACTCCCCATGTGAATAAGGCAAAGTAATACAGGCAGACCATGCCAACAAGTGATGCAAGCCCGAGACCCAATAACCGTTTACTTAGAGCCATGGCATGAAATATGGATTTAGCGGTCTTAGAAAGTTTCTGTACATAGCACTATGATAAAAGCCTTACTTAGTACACGACCATCATTAACCGATCCACACCATGAATCCACCAACCATTTGCCGTTTACCAGACTGGGGCTTGATTCTAGTTGAGGGGCCTGATGCGAGTTCTTTTTTGCAGGGCCAATTAACGAATTCAGTACTTGGATTAAGCCCCACTTCCTCTGGAGCAATAGCCCAAGGGAGTTCTGCGGCACGGTTAACGGGGTACTGCACAGCAAAGGGTCGTCTACTTGCTTCTTCTTGGATCAGCTTGCATTCAGCACCTTCGGTGACGCAATATGCCTTGTTTGTCTCTCGCGATCTTGCGGCAGTTTTTGCTAAACGACTGAGCATGTTCGTTTTGCGCTCAAAGGTTGCAATTCGTGATGTTAGCGAAGATTGGCCAGTATATGGGGCCATGGAGCCTATTGAGCAGCTTCTCACCCACCTTCCAGCCGATGCAATTGCCTTAGCGATGCAAACTCCTGCGGATACCAATTCTGCAAAGCGTATTATCTTTACCTCCCAGATGACAGTCAACGCCCAATTCAATGCAAACGAGTGGAATGCAGCAGAAGTAGCCAGTGGTATCCCTCGAATTGTGGCAGCCACTCAAGACCAATTTGTTCCTCAAATGGTCAACTTTGAATCTGTAGGCGGCGTCGATTTCAAGAAAGGGTGCTACCCAGGACAAGAAGTCGTTGCTCGCAGTCAGTATCGGGGGGCAATTAAGCGCCGCCTTTTTTTGGCTAAAGTGCAAATTCCTTCTGAGTCCTGCCCGCCAGCGACCGAGATTTTTCATAAAGAGGATCCAGGCCAGCCGGCCGGGATGGTCGTGCTCTCAACCCCCAATTCGAGTCACCCTGATTGGGTGGATCTTCAAATCGAATGTAAATCAGAGCTTGCCCAAAGCGGTAAACTTCATCTTGGTAACGTCAGCGGCCCAAGTCTCGAGCTTAGAAAACTACCCTATTCCCTAATTGAGATTTAATCAGGCATAGTATTGGTATGTGCCTCATTTTATTTGCCTGGAAATCGCACCCAAAATACCCGTTGGTGGTAGCCGCCAATCGGGATGAGTTTTATGAGCGTAATACCAGTGGTATTGCTTGGTGGCCTGAGCACCCAGATGTATTAGCAGGTCGAGATCATGCCGATGTGATTGGTAGTCCCGGTACTTGGTTAGGACTCAATCAGCAGGGGCGTTTTTCTGCGCTTACGAACGTGCGCTCACCTAGTGAGAAAAAACCCGACGCTAGAACACGAGGCGAGCTACCCTATTTGTATTTAACAAGGGCGGATAAACCCAACCACTTTATTGAGAAGCACAGTAAGCGCTTTGATCAGTACAACGGCTTTAATCTACTGATGGCCGATCTGAGTGATCCGAGTGATGCTCAAATGCATTGGGTGAGTAATCGCGTGGTAATGGGCAAATCCGTACGCCCACGCAAAACATTTCCGAGTCAACCCTTATCCCCAGGAGTCTATGGGCTATCGAATGCCATGCTCGATACACCGTGGCCCAAAGTAAATCACCGTATTGCCGCATTTGCCCAAACTCTTGCAATGGATGGTGGGGGCCTAAAAAATGCTGATGCCTATCTTCATTTATTAGCCGATGGCCATCAGGCCCCGGAACGTGAACTTCCGAGCACGGGCGTTAGTCTAGAGTGGGAAAAGGCGCTCTCATCGGCTTTTATTCGCACCGAACATTACGGCACGCGCTCAAGCACGGTATTGCGAGTTCGTAACGATGGTAACTATGAAATGGTGGAGCGGCGTTTTAATGCCAACGGCGTGATTGCGCACGACGTAATTACCGGTAGTCTAATTGGCTCTGCTTGGGCCAATTACTCGGTGTAACAATGGCCTTTCCCCTTCAGGGTGACGATACCTGCCAATCCATTGCACCCACACCCCTACCAGAGCCATATTGGGTGGGATTCTCATCTTCGCTTGGGAGAGAGCTGGGTATTGCTCTTAATGAATCCAAACTACCCGCCGACCCACTTTGGTTAAGCGTCTTAAGTGGTAATGCATTAGCTAACAAAGAACATATTTTCTCCAATCCAATCGCCACAGCGTACAGCGGTCACCAATTTGGTATCTGGGCTGGCCAACTAGGCGATGGTCGCGCCATCCTCTTGGGCGACATTGGCCCCTATGAGATTCAATTAAAAGGTTCGGGGATCACCCGCTATTCGCGCATGGGGGATGGCCGAGCGGTATTGCGTTCATCGATTCGTGAGTTCTTGGGAAGTGAGGCCATGCATGCTCTTGGCGTACCAACCAGTCGAGCACTGGCCGTGACAGGATCCAAAAAGCCAGTGATGCGTGAGACCCTAGAAACTGCCGCGGTCTGTACACGCCTAGCCCCCAGCTTTCTGCGCGTGGGTCATTTTGAGCACTTTGCCGCCGCCCGCCAAACCGAACGCCTCCAGCAATTGGCTGACTATCTGCTCGATATCCATTACCAAGAGTGCCGGGACAGTGACGATCCCTACCTTTCACTATTCTCAGCAATGAGTCGTCGTAGTGCTGAGCTGGTTGCACATTGGCAATCCGTAGGCTTTTGCCATGGTGTTCTAAATAGTGACAACATCAGCGTTTTAGGGCTTACCATCGATTACGGCCCCTTTGGAATGATGGATCGCTTTCAAATGGATCACATCTGTAACCACAGTGATTCCCAAGGAAGATATGCCTATCATAACCAACCACAAATCATGCATTGGAATATGGCGTGCTTGGCAGGCGGTATGTTGCCTTTATTGGAGAAGCGGTATTCAACCGAAGAGGCACAGCAGAAATTACAAACCGCGCTCGAGCAATTTCCGACTCAATACCGTGAGGCTTGGCTGCAACGCTTTAGAGCAAAGCTGGGTTTACTAGAGGAGCATGCCAATGATTTCGAATTGATTGAGAACTTATTGCAACTGATGCATCAGAGTCGCGTCGATTTCACAATAACGTTCCGTCTTTTTGCTCAGGTCCAAGCGCAAGCCGATTATCAATCCAATCCATTGCGAGATCACTTCATTGACCGCCAAGCTTTTGATGCTTGGATGCAATCCTATTTGGATCGATTGAAGCTTGAACAACGGTCTGACCTGAGTCGACAGAATGCCATTCTCAACACCAATCCCAAATTTGTTTTGCGTAATTACCTCGCACAGCACGCCATCCTGCTCGCCCAGCAAGACGATTTTTCAGAGATCCAAAAACTCTTACAGATTCTTGAGAATCCCTACGCAGAACAGCCTGAGCATGAGGCTTACTCAGCACCTCCCCCCAAAGAGCTCGAGGATATTGTCCTTAGCTGCTCCTCTTAATCCTTCTTTACAATCCAATCTATGTCAAAAAGTGATGAACAATACCGTCAAGAGTTATCGGAGATCGAGTATCGGGTTACGCGCCAAGCGGCAACCGAACCACCTTTCTCGGGTCGCTACTGGGATCATTGGGAAAATGGTCTCTACCGTTGTGTCTGCTGTGGCACCGCATTATTTGTATCATCCACAAAATTTGATGCGGGTTGCGGTTGGCCAAGTTATCAC
This sequence comes from Betaproteobacteria bacterium, assembly GCA_016867965.1. Classification (GTDB taxonomy): domain Bacteria; phylum Pseudomonadota; class Gammaproteobacteria; order Burkholderiales; family Burkholderiaceae; genus Polynucleobacter. The sequence goes on from VGIH01000070.1 coordinate 3,776, forward strand.
AGCCCCGCCAATCCTCAAGTCATTCGTGAGCATCGGGATTTGACCCACGGCATGATTCGAACCGAAGTACGTTGCTCAAACTGCGATGCCCATCTTGGACACGTTTTTGAAGACGGCCCCCAGCCCACGGGACTTCGGTACTGTATTAACTCTGCGTCATTGCGTTTTGAACCTAGCCAAAATGCCAGCCTTAAGTCATCCCCATGAAAAAATTTCTCTTTGATCTATTCCCGGTCATCCTCTTTTTTTCTGCATTCAAGCTTACCGATATCTATGTGGCAACTATCGTGGCGATCATTGCAACCATTGCCCAAATTGTGTGGCTTTATCTGCGTCGGCAAAAAATTGAGGGCATGCAGTGGGCCAGCTTAGTGCTAATTGTTGTCTTTGGTGGTTTAACCATCCTGTTAAAAGATAAAACCTTTATCCAGTGGAAGCCTACCGTTTTGTATTGGTTGTTTGCGGCAGTGCTCTTTTTTAGCGCTCAGTTCTTTAAGAAAAATTGGATTGAGAGCCTCATGGGAAAGCAAGTGACATTGAAACCCGGCAGTCCACGTTCAATCTGGGTAAACCTCAATCATGCCTGGGCAGCATTCTTTTTCTTCATGGGTATTCTTAATCTTTATGTTGCCTATACTTTCTCTGAAGATGTGTGGGTAAATTTCAAACTCTTTGGCGGCATTGGTTTGCTCATTCTCTTCATCATTGCCCAAGGCCTATGGTTAAGTCGTCATATGGAGACCGATGAAGCATGATGACCAATCAAGAACGCATTGCCGCATTCCAGACTAGCTTGCAAAAGCAACTCCAACCAACTCAGCTCGTCATCGACGATGAGAGTCATTTGCATGCTGGTCATGCGGGTACTGCCGGTGGAGCAGGTCACTTTCGGATCAGGATTACTGCGCAGGCATTTTCTGGTCTTAACAGCGTGGCCCGTCATCGCTTGGTCTATGGTGCATTGAAAGAGTTTATGCCTCACGAGATCCACGCCCTCGCCATCCATGCACTTGCACCAAATGAGTCATAATTCTTCTTTTATCTTCCTTACCTTCTATATGCACCTGACCAAAAAATTAATCCTCGCCTGCTCAATTAGCATTATGAGCACTTCTGTGATGGCTCAAAATGCAGCAATCGTGAATGGCAAGCCTATACCCAAGGCGCAGCTTGATCGCCTCATTAAAAATTCAGGCCAGTCAGCAACCGATCCAAAAATTCGTGAGCAAGGTCGTGAACTCCTCATTACTCGTGAACTCATTGTTCAGGAAGCGGATAAGCGTGGCGTGACTCAGAAGGAGGATATAAAAGATCAATTAGAGCAAGCTCGCATGGCAGTTCTCATTACTGGCTTGTTTGAAGACTATATTGATAACCGTGGTGGCATCACTGATGATGATTACAAAATGGCTTATGACTCAATCAAAGGTCAATTTGGTGGAAAAGAATATAAAGTTCGCCATATTTTGGTTGAAAAAGAAGCCGATGCCAAAGTACTGATTGCCAAGATTAAGGCGGGTGCCAAATTTGAGGCGTTAGCTAAAACAAACTCCAAAGATCCTGGTTCGGCCCCAAATGGAGGAGATCTTGAATGGGTTAGTGATAAAGCCTTGGTTCCTGAATTTACTAAGGCAATGGTAACTCTCAAAAAAGGGCAAATGACTGATAAGCCCATCAAAACGCAATTTGGTTGGCATATTATTCAACTCGACGACGTACGTGATGTCAAAATTCCATCTATCGCTGAAATCAAGGAGCAACTGAAAACGATGTTAATGCAAGATCAAGCATGGCAACGTGAAAAATTTGGTTTGATGGTGAAAGCAATTCGCGAAAAAGCGCGCATTGAGTAAGATGATTTTGCACACCATGCTTCGCGTTGGGGACATTGCCCGCTCGGTTGACTTCTATACCCGCGTGTTAGGTATGAACTTGTTGCGCACGACCAATCGCGAGGAACAAAAGTACTCCCTTGCCTTTGTGGGATTTGGACGCGGCAACGAGGATGGGCAGGCGGAGATTGAGCTCACGTATAACTACGGTGTGAGCGCGTATGACCACGGTTCCGCATATGGTCATATTGCGATTGCGGTCCCCGATGTTTACAAGGCATGTGACGATATTGCCACTGCCGGGGGCGCGATTACTCGCCCTGCCGGTCCAGTTCAGGGTGGGAAAACACTGATTGCCTTCATCACTGATCCCGATGGCTACAAGATCGAGCTGATTCAGCGCTGATTTGAAGCACTTGGCTGATTCGTATGCAAGCTAAGTATGAGGTTCGGGTTCTAAATCAAATTTTGGATGTCCCTCAGGACGCATGGACCTCAATCCTGCCACCCTCGGCCGGCCCTTTCATGCAATACTCGTTTCTAAGTCTTTTAGAGAAAACCGGCTGTGTGAGCGCAGAGACAGGTTGGAAGCCATCGCATCTAGCGCTTTATGACGCCGATGGCCATACGCTTCTTGGCGCACTGCCGCTCTACCTTAAAACACACTCTTACGGAGAGTATGTCTTTGATTGGTCATGGGCAGAAGCCTATACCCAAGCAGGGCTGCCCTACTTTCCAAAAGCTCTAAGTGCTATCCCATTTACTCCAGTTACGGCTTCGCGCTTATTAGCCCGATCAACTGAGCATCAAGAAGCTCTAATCGCCGGTTTAAAACAATTAGTTCATGAGCTAAATCTATCCTCCGCCCACCTTCTTTTTCCCGTCGAGGATGAGGCAAATCTTCTTGGAGATGCGGGATTCTTGAAACGTGAATCCGTGCAGTTTCATTGGCATAACCATGGCTACTCTGATTTTGAAGCCTTTTTATCAACCCTCACCATGAAACGCCGCAAGAACATCAAGCGCGAACGCAAACAGGTTCAAAGGGCAGGCATTGCCTTTGAACACCTTCCTGGAGAATTACTTAGTGAAGAGGATGTGCTGTTCTTCTATCGCTGCTATCGTAATACCTATCAGAACCACTACTCCACTCCCTACCTGAATCAACTCTTTTTTCAGGAGTGGGCACAGCAGATGCCCAGCACTCTTCATTTGATTGTGGCTAAGCGCGAAGGTCAAGCTATCGCCAGTGCCCTATTGGCAATTGATCGTGAGTTGAGTAAAGCCTATGGTCGGTATTGGGGGTGCGTCGAGCAACACCCCTGTCTGCATTTTGAGACCGCGTTCTATCAGGCGATTGACTATTGCATCAGCGAAGGAATCCAAACTCTGGAAGGCGGTGCGCAAGGTGAACACAAAATGGCACGAGGGTTTATGCCAACAACCGTTTCTTCCTACCACCATCTGAGTGACCCACGTTTTCAGGCTGCAGTTGCACGATTTCTGGAACGCGAGCGTCAAGGGATTGGTCAATACCTCGATGAGCTGGCTGAACATAGCCCATTGCGTCAAGACTCTTACTCAAATCACTTGGGCAAAATTATGCTCGATGGATTAAAGTAAGGGATGAGTTCAAATATGAGCGGCTCCTCAGGCGCCAATTCTCTGGGCATTAGTGATAGCGATTCCGACTCCCCATGCATTGGGATCTGCTCGACTCTCTTTGATGAAATCTGTAAAGGCTGTGGTCGCACTGCCCTAGAAGTCAGCAACTGGGTATTTATGAGCCCTGAGGAGAAGCAATCTGTCTGGGTTCGTATTCAGGCAGAGGGCACAGCGATGCGCTTTACCCGCGAGCAAAAATCCTAACCCGCCAACTCCTGGCTACGCAGGTACTCCTCATACGTTCCTGAATAATCATTGATCGTGCCATCGGGCTTGATCTCCAGAATTCGGTTCGCTAGTGCCGAGACAAACTCGCGGTCATGGGAGACAAAAATCATAGTACCATCAAATTTCTCGAGAGCGATTTGTAAACTCTCAATTGATTCCATATCCATATGATTGGTTGGTTCATCCATCGCGAGCACATTATGCTTTTGAAGCATCAATTTACCCCAAATCATGCGCCCCTTCTCGCCACCCGATACCACTTTCACCGATTTACCAATCTCATCGCCTGAGAACAAAAGACGTCCTAGGATGCCTCGCACAACTTGATCGTCATCGCCTGGTTTACGCCATTGCGTCATCCACTCAATGAGGTTCTCGTCGTTAGGAAAGCATTCGCTGGTATCTTGCGGCATGACACCCACATTGGCATTTTCCGCCCACTTCACATCCCCGGTATCGGCAGCCATGCCATCAAAACGTTTACTTAACATGGTTTTCAGCAAGGTAGTCTTACCCGCACCATTCTGACCAATAATGGCGATCTTCTCACCAGGACGAATCGCAATCTTGAAGTTCTTGAAAATTACCCGATCAAATTTTTTGGTGAGCGCATTGCACTCAACCGCCATGTTGTGCAGTTTCTTCTCGGTCTCAAACCGAATAAATGGGTTTTGACGGGATGACGGCTTAATATCAATAAGCTCGATCTTCTCAAGTTGGCGCTGACGGGAAGTGGCCTGTCTGGCTTTGGAAGCATTAGCCGAGAAACGACTCACGAATGCCTGCAGTTCTGCCATCTTCTCTTTGGCCTTCGCATTGGCTGCCATTTGCTGGGCACGCGCCTGGGTCGATGCCAGCATGTAAGAGTCGTAGTTTCCGGGGTAGACCTTCAACGTACCGTAATCCATATCCGCCATATGCGTGCACACCTCATTTAGGAAGTGTCGATCGTGCGAAATGATGATCATGGTGCTATTACGCTGATTCAGGATTTCCTCTAGCCAATGAATCGAATGAATATCTAAGTTGTTTGTTGGCTCATCAAGCAATAAGACATCGGGATCCGAGAATAAGGCTTGGGCAAGTAAAACACGTAATTTCCAGCCCGGCGCAATATTACTCATGGGACCGTTGTGTTGTTCCAGTGGAATACCAATACCAAGCAGCAACTCGCCAGCGCGTGCCTCTGCGGTGTAGCCGCCAAACTCCGCGTACTTGGCTTCAAGCTCAGCGGCACGCATGTAGTCTTCATCGGTCGCATCGGGATTGGCATAAATGGCATCACGCTCTGCCGCCGCTTGCCACATTTCAGCATGACCCATCATCACCACATCCAGCACCCGAATGTCTTCATAGGCAAACTGATCTTGGCGTAACTTACCAAGACGAATATTCGGTTCAAGGCTGACGTTGCCAGCCGATGGCTCTAGTTCCCCTCCAAGGATTTTCATGAAGGTGGATTTGCCACAACCATTGGCACCAATTAAGCCATAACGATTACCGCCACCAAATTTGACGGAAATGTTTTCAAACAAGGGCTTCGCCCCAAATTGCATGGTGATATTAGACGCGTTTAACACAGAAACTTTCTCAATAAGGGTGCCGTGCTGGCAAAGCTCATCATTTTAACGGTCTTCCAACCGAACGATGGTTAATAGGCTGCCGCAAGCCCATCTCGACGACTATCGCTCGCTGCAACATAACCATCGCTGATCCTATCCGATAAGC
>VGIH01000071.1 GCA_016867965.1 Betaproteobacteria bacterium
AATTGGTCTGAACCTCCCATTATTAGAGCGCTTAGTGAAGGCCTATCCCAACACTATCATTGGAATGAAAGACAGTTCGGGGGATTGGCCATATACCGAATCAGTCATTAAAGCTTTAGCGGGTTCAGGATTTCGGGTCTATGCGGGCAGTGAGGTATTTCTACTACGCACCTTGAAAGCCGGTGGTGTCGGTTGCATCTCGGCCACTGCCAATGTCAATCCAAAGGCGATTGCCCAACTTGCCAAGCGTTGGCAAGAGCCAGATGCCGATGCCCTACAAGAATCCCTCTCAGCCGTGCGGGCCATTTTTGCCCAGTTTCCGATGATCCCCGGCATGAAAGCGGCCGTTGCTCACTATAGCGGTGATTCGGATTGGCTTCGCGTAAGGCCACCCCTTCAATCCCTGACCGCAGAACAACAAGCCAAATTAGTGGGCGACTTGGAAAAAATTAACTTCCAAATGGAAGGGCTTTAGCCCAATTAAATTGGTATAGACTTATAGTCTGTTGTAACTATAAATAATAATCCCAGGAGATAACTTCATGAAATTATTTAAATTGTTGCCACTGTGCATTGCACTGCTTTGGGGCAGCGTCCATGCACAAAATCTTTCCGTAGCGACTGGCGGTACTGGTGGTGTTTATTACCCCATGGGTGGCGGTTTAGCAGCCGTGCTGTCCAAAAAAGTACCTGGCATGTCTGCAACTGCCGAGGTGACTGGCGGCTCGGTCGATAACCTCAACCTCATCGGTACGGGTAAGCCTTACATCGGCTTCTCCATGGCTGATGCGGCCAAGGATGCGCAAACCGGTCAAGGCAAGTTCTCTGGCAAGAAGGTTGATTTAAGCACTTTATTAGTTCTCTATCCCAACCGGATGCATATTGTGACCACCGAAGCATCGGGGATTAAAACGATGCAAGACTTAAAAGGTAAGCGGGTAAGTACGGGAAGTCCAGGTAGCGCAACTGAAGTGATGGCCTTTCGCGTCATTGAGGCTGCCGGTCTTGATAAAGACAAAGATATGAGACGCGAGCGTCTTGGTGTGGCAGAGTCTGTTAATGCTGTGAAAGACCGCAAGATTGACGCATTCTTTTGGGTGGGCGGTTTACCAACTGCTGCAGTCACAGACTTGGCCAATACGCCTGGTACTAAGATTGTGATGATTGATCACTCTAAAGAGGTGGATGCCATGAACAAGAAATACGGCAACCTGTACTTTAAGGACGTGATTCCAAAAACTACCTACAAGGGAATGGATAAAGACAATAATGTAATCTCTGTAGCTAATATTTTGGTCACCAGTTCAAAGATGTCTGAAAAAGAAGCCTATGACATTGTGAAGGCGGTGTTTGACAACAAGATCGACTTGGTTCGTTCACACTTTGAGTACATCAACGTGACCCCTGAAGGTCAAAAAGCTGCGTCAACACCAGTTCCATTTCATCCTGGTGCCTTGAAGTACTTTAAAGAGAAAAACATTAAAGTAAATTAATTCGTTTTTTCGTTTAGTTTAAATGGCCGCTCATGCGGCCATTTTTTAGTTAAGAACAATACCATGAGCCAAAGTGCAATCGATAGCGCAACCCAAGAAAAATTAGATGCGCTCATCAAACAAGAAGAGGGCGACTCCAATCATTACAAAGGGATCTTTGCAATCTTTTTAACTTTGATGGCAGTTGGGATGTCTCTGTTTCATCTGTATGCCGCTTACTCGATTGTTCCAACCCAAGTACTCAGAACAGTTCACGTGAGCTTTATGCTGTTTTTGGTCTTCTTGAGCTTTCCCATGCTGGCGCGGTACAAAAATCAGGTTAAGTGGTGGGATGTAATTTGCGCCCTGTTAGCGATTTATATTGCCTATTACGCAATTGCTGGTGGGGATGATTTTGGCGATCGCAATACCGCCCCAGACCGTATGGATGTAGTTTGGGGCTCCATACTGATCTTATTAATCCTAGAGGCTGTACGTCGCACCAGTGGCGCCATCTTGGTTTCAGTCACCGTACTCTTTTTACTCTACGCACTTTTTGGAGACTTACTCCCAGCCCCGTGGACTCATAAAGGGTACTCGGTAGATCGTCTGGTTGGTTTTATGTACATGACCCTTGAGGGCATCTACGGAACCGCGGTTGATGTATCTGCCACCCTCATTATTCTGTTTACGATCTTTGGCGCATTTCTACAATTTACAGGTGCCGGTAAGTTCTTTATTGACTTCTCGTTTGCTGCCATGGGTGGCAAATCATCTGGAGTGGGACGCACCATTGTTCTATCTTCATTCCTACTTGGCGGCCCATCTGGCTCTGGTGTAGCCACCACCGTCACCGTCGGCTCAGTAGCAGCCCCAATGCTTGACAAAGTCGGTTACGAGAAAAATGCCGCAGGAGGGCTTTTGGCTGCAGGGGGCTTGGGTGCGATTATTTCCCCACCGGTATTAGGGGCGGCCGCCTTCTTAATTGCTGACTTTTTAAAGATCTCGTATTTAGACGTCTTATTGATGTCAATCATTCCGACCATTTTGTTTTACCTCGGACTCTTTACGATGGTAGAAATCGATGTTCGTAAATACGGCATGAAAGCGATGCATTTTGAGGCCGTGGAGAGTGCCTGGTCTTTGAGTAAAAAATACTGGTTCCATTTCTTCTCACTGATTTCTATTGTTTTGTTCATGATGATGGGCTTCACGCCCGTTATGGCTGTGTTGTGGGCAACGATTATTTCTGCCTTGACCAGTATGCTACGCAGAGATACTGCGATCATCCCCTATGAGTGGTTTATGGGTAAGCAACCCATCCTCAAAGGTCTTTATGAATCCAATTTAACTAAGGCGCTCGCTTCTGGTTCAACCGGTGTTCTAGCCATTGCGGCAACCTGCGCTGGAGCCGGTCTAATTGTCGGCACTGTGGTACTGACTGGTCTAGGCTTAAAGTTCAGCTCGATTGTGATTCAGTATGCGGGCGGGTCTTTATTACTCACCGCTATTTTTACTGCTTTCATTGTTTGGATTGTGGGTCTAGCTGTACCAGTTACTGCCTCCTACATTATTTGTGCTGTGATTGCGGCACCCGCACTCATTAACTTAGGCGTACCCGCATTTGCAGCACATATGTTTATCTTTTACTACGCAGTGTTATCGGAGGTCTCACCGCCAACCGCCCTATCTCCATTTGCAGCGGCTGCGATTTGTAAGGGCAATCCATACAAAACAACCTTGCAAAGTTGGAAATACGTAGCACCTGCGATTTTAGTGCCATTCATGTTCGTGCTCGATAAATCAGGAGTTAGCCTCTTGCTGATGGGTTCTACCACTGCTTTGGCCCAGGCCAATTGTATGGAAATTGTTTGGTCAACGCTAACCGCCATCGTCGGAATTGTGGCGCTGGCTGGTGGTCTACAGGGTTGGTTTATTGAAAAGACCAACATCCTGGAGCGCACCTTAATGATCTTTTCTGGTGTTGCGTTGGCCTATACCTCGCCAACTGCCGATATGATTGGTTTTGCTGGATTTGGCTTAGTACTCATTTTGCAGTTCTTTAAGTACTTTAAGGCCAAACCCAAACCCAGTGCTTAGAAGGATCATCAATTAAAAGCCGCTCTAATCAGGCGGCTTTTTTTAATTCTAGTTTTAATCTTGTTATGTGATTTTTGCCCAAGCTGATTTGCCGGCGTATTTCTTGACCGCCGTTTCATCAAACTCAAATCCTAAGCCTGGTGTTTTATGCAAAATCAGATCACCATTCTTAAATGCCAACTGCTTATTAATAAGGCGTCTAAAGTTTAAGACTTGGTTATCAGGGAAGAACTCCACAAAGCGGGCATTGGGTGTTGCTGCAACTAAAGGAGCATGAAGATCATGGAACCAGTGCGGGCAAACCGTAATCCCTTTGGAATCCGCATAAGCAGCAATCCGTCTGAATTCACTTATGCCCCCGCATACTGCAGCATCCGCCTGCAAAATGGTTGCGCCGCCGGTATCGACCAGTTCACGAAAGCGCCAACGACCTACTTCGATTTCGCCAGTAGCGATCGTAATCGACGTATTTTTTGCTAAGCGAGCATGCAAATCGATGGCATCGGGGGAAAATGGTTCCTCTAGCCAATAGGGGTTGTATTTCTCGAAGCGGCGTATGTACTCCATCGCGGTTGGCAAATCGCGCCACGCATTATTGGCATCGAGCGTTAAGAGGACATCGTCACCGACTGCACTGCGAGCTGCTTTGACTCGAGCCTCCTCCTCGCGAGGGGATAGGCGACCGACTTTCATCTTCACCGCCTTAAAGCCAAGCTTTACAAACGCTTCCATCTCTTTACCTAATTTTGCAGGGGTTTTACCTTCCAAGTAATACCCTCCGCTGGCATAGGCAGGAACACGATCATCTACCACGCATCCCAAGTATTGATGCAGGGGGAGGCCCACCGATCGCGCATTAAGATCCCAAATCGCAGTATCCAAAATTGAGATGCCTCGCATGACAGCGCCTGAACGGCCCTGCAAAATTGATTCGGCATACATCTCAGACCAAAGACCTTCGCTACGATGGCTATTTTGTCCAATCAGTTTCGGAGCCAATAGTTGCTCAACAGCAACTTTAGCGATACTGCCTGCAGCTGAACCAACGTAGCAAAAACCTACCCCCTCATGACCATCTTTACTACGTACTTTAACGATGCAGTAATGACGCTCACTCACGGTCCGTGTTGCAAACGATGTGACAACATCGAGGGGAACGGGCACACTAGCCACTTGAACGGATTCAATAATCGGCATTTTTTCCTCTTCTTGGTTAACCAATCAAAGAAAACGATTGTAGCGATTATTTGCCGATGGATTCAGCTAGACACCGTTTCATAAAACTCTCTTTGGCCACATCGATTAATTTACGATCTCGTGCAGTTCGCTCGCAATCCATGCGGGCTTGCTTAACACAATCGTCATAGCTCACGGTCTTTGATCGAGGGCGAGAGGTATCTTGTGAGGCCAGTTGTTCGGAGCAACTCTTAGCCCATGGCTGTGAAAGCGGTGCGCTTAATACGCAGGCGGCGGTCATCAAACGAACAATTAAGGCTTGCATCGATCACCGCTCCCTCAAGGTCAATTCCTGATCATACCCAGTTTCTGGACACAAAATTGTTGCACTACGGCATAAATGCCTAGATTACTCTTCTTGATATTGGATAATTGGGGTGTGCATCAAACCCATACATCTCGATTTTATGTTCGTTCTTTGGCTCTTTGGGGCAAAGTATGTTTTGGAATCGGTCTCATGCTTTGCAGTCAGCTCACGCTGCCTCAATCAAACCAAAACACCAAATCCAATTCAGCGAACAAAAAAGTGGTTACTCCCCAAAAGGGGATTCAGGTTAATCAACGCGTACCGAATATAGCAGTCAATAGTGGCTCTGGCTTGCAAAGCAAATCCGTTGCGGATCAAAGTCAACTACTCACTGATCCCGGTACCGAGGAGTACAGTCAATTTGATGCAGCGCCCGATTTTCAGGTGCAACGTGGCTGTATAAAACGAGGCTTTCGAGAAAGCAATCTCCCTACTCGTATTGGAATCAATAATCCTGAATTCTTGGAGTACTTCAAGAATCAAACGGTGCGGTTCTTCGACTCAGCGAGCGGTTCGTGCACTCCCTACATCGTTGCTTTTGGAAAACGCGGTCGCCTCGAGTCGCTCAGTATCATGAATGGGCCAAACCGTAATGAGAAATCGCAGATTTTGACTTTTACCTCTTCCGGGTTTGGGGGGTACTTAGTTCAAGAAGAAAACTTAGCAAACCAGATGCAATTCTGGACAGAGCTATTTATTCCGTTGCAAGAGGTTCTGTATGAGCCCCAGCGTTTAGGGGATAAATTACCCGTTGAGCTTGCCTGGGAACTCAATTCGATCGTCAAGCAACTCTATCCGGATGACTCTCCCCCGCTTGAGAATAGTCCCAAACAAGTGCGTGTCATCATTGATTTTGGTACTCGGGATCGCTGGGCACAAATTTGGGCGATTGAGATTCTCGATCTTGCAACTAATCAAGTAATAGCTGATGCGTTTTGGTTGGATCGCGATGATATTCCGGGATCATTCTTTACTGCCAACGGCGACTCCATCGAACGCAGCTTTTGGACTAATCCCTTAAGCTATCGACGAATCTCGCGGGGCGTTGGGCAAGTTCCGATTCGCTCTCGAACCAATCCCAATAATCCGCAAGCCCAAGGCAAAGACCGTCGCTATCGAACCCATATGGGAATAGACTATGCAGCTCCAACAGGCACACCGGTATTTAGTGTAGCCAATGGCAAAGTAGCTTTTCTGGGATACAGCGGAGCGTACGGGAAACTGATCATCATTGACCATCCCGGTAACTATCGCACCTATTACGCTCACTTGAGTAATTACAATAATGAATTAGTTGTTGGTAACGATATACGGCGGGGAATGGAGATTGGTTACGTTGGCTCTACTGGTCGCTCCACTGGCCCACACTTGCATTATGAATTACGAAAAAATGGCATTTATGTTGATCCCTATAACCCAAAAATTCAACTGGATTTATGGACCATGCGCCCAAGTGACAGTGGCTCGTTTACCAAACAACTGTTAATGTTGGGTAGTATCCCCAAAGAATGAATGCGCATGTCTAAATCCTTACGACTCGAGTCCATTACATGCGTGCGAGGGGGTCGCACCTTATTTGAAGAGTTAAACCTTGAAATCAAGCCCGGATCCATTCTTCGTATCTCTGGGGATAACGGCTCTGGTAAGTCTAGTCTTCTGCGCATTCTTTGTGGTCTACTCACACCGCATGTTGGCAAAGTGTTTTGGGGATCCAATCCAATCACCGAAGATCGCGATCAATTTCATGGTGAACTGATTTATCTTGGGCATATTCCCGCCTTAAAGTCAGACTTTAGTGCGATCGAGAATCTAATGTCATTGGCATTGTTAGGTGGCCAATCAATCTCCAATAAAGAGGCGATGAACGCTCTTCGCGAAGCGGGTTTGGATCGCCAGGCCCATCGCTTTATTCGAACTCTATCTCAAGGCCAAAAGCAACGCATCGCCCTCAGTCGCTTACTTCTTCCTCAGCCGAAATCAATTTGGATTTTGGATGAACCCTTTAACGCCTTGGATCGTGATGCAAATCGTGCACTACAAAACCTACTCATCAACCATGTCAATCGTGGAGGAATCATGGCGCTCAGCAGCCATCAAGACCTACAAATCGATGACAATACTCGTGTAATTCGGTTAGAGCTATGAGTGCAAACGCTTCTGGATTCAAAATTTTCCAAGGTGTGATTGTTCGCGATCTACGACTTGCGCTGAGGCGCAAAAGCGATAGCCTGGCAGTGCTGATCTTTTTTGCCGTCGTTGCCAGCCTCTTTCCCTTAGGTATTGGACCCGAACAAAATCTGTTGATGCAAATTGCACCCGGTATGCTTTGGATTGCTGCTTTATTAGCTGCAATGTTATCGCTTCATAAGATATTTTCAGAGGACTTTATCGATGGATCTTTGGATCAAATTGCATTAACCGCCCTACCCTTACCACTCGTGGTGCTTGCTAAGACCATTGCGCATTGGATAAGCAGTGGCTTATTACTCTCCCTTATTTCACCAATCCTTGCTTTGCAATTTAATTTACCCATGGATACGGTTGGAGTACTATTTATTTCGCTACTTCTTGGCACCCCACTACTTAGTCTAATTGGCTCAATCGGTGCCGGATTAACGTTAGCGAGTCGTGGCGGCGGAACCTTGTTAGCCCTCATCATTTTGCCGCTCGTGAGTCCTGTCCTCATTTTTGGAGCTGGGGCAGTGGAATCCTACCAAAGTGGGCTTGGGGTTGCTGCCCATTTTTCTTTGCTTGGTGCCATGCTTGCCATCGCATTATTTTTAGCCCCCTTTGCCAGCGCCGCTAGCATTCGGATTGCCTTGGAATAAAAGACGATCGCACTCAATCGACTTACAATACTTTTCAACTGATTAATCTGTTAGGTTTAATTACTTTGTCATCGCTCAATCTAAATTGGTTTAAGTACGCAGCCCCTCAGCGTTTTTATGGGCTTGCTGGATCACTAATCCCCTGGTTTGTGGTGAGCGGTGTGATCCTGACCATCATTGGGTTAGTGATTGGCTTAGGTATTGCACCCACTGATCATCAACAGGGTGATTCATACCGCATTATTTTTATTCACGTTCCTGCAGCCTGGATGTCGATGCTGATTTATCTGGTCATGGCATTTTGGGCAGCAATTGGTCTAATCTTCAATGCACGCTTGGCAAGCATGCTAGCTCTCTCTCTGGCGCCTACTGGGGCCATCATGACCTTCATCGCTTTGTGGACCGGTGCCGTTTGGGGAAAACCAACCTGGGGTACCTGGTGGGTCTGGGATGCTCGCCTCACCTCTGAGCTCGTCTTGCTTTTTCTGTATTTTGGTTTCATGTCACTGCACGCATCAATTGAGGATGTTCGCAAAGCGGACCGAAGCGCAGCGTTATTAGCGATTGTGGGCGTGATCAACGTTCCCATCATTTATTTCTCGGTTAAATGGTGGAATACCCTCCACCAAGGGGCTTCTGTAAGTCTGACCAAAGCCCCGACCATGGCCACCCAAATGTTAACCGGCATGCTCATTATGGTCTTTGCCTTTTGGATGTATTCCATCGCGGTTGCCCTGTATCGGTGTCGAAACCTCATTCTTGATCGAGAACGTCACGCTGACTGGGTTAAGGAGGTGCTGTAACGATGTATTGGTCTAGCTTCTCCGACTTTCTTCAGATGGGTGGCTATGCCCTCTTTGTTTGGGGGTCTTACCTGGTCACAATTTTGGTAATAGTCATTGAGATAGCCCTGCTGCGAAGTCGGAATAAGGCTCTTCGAAAAACCCTAATTTCTGAAATTCGCGAGTCCGAGAGAAATTAGGCAAAATAGGGGGTTATGAAACCCCGTACAAAGCGCGGTCTTGCGATCGCTGGTGGTCTGGCCTCATTAGGTGTTGCAGCCTACTTGGTATTACAGACCTTCCAAAGTAATTTAGTGTTCTTCTTTAGTCCATCTCAGGTCTATGCAAATGAAGCACCAAAAAATAAACTATTTCGGATTGGCGGTTTGGTTAAGGAGGGTAGCATTGTTCGCGACTCCGGCGGTCTGAAGGTGAACTTTATCGTGACTGATACCGCACACGATGTTCGTGTTCAATACGAAGGCCT
>VGIH01000072.1 GCA_016867965.1 Betaproteobacteria bacterium
GAACGTTATTAAGCTCTGTTTTGGCATCCGTAAACTCTTGGCGCTGGGCAGGACTGATACTTTGCGAATTTACTGTACCACTGAGCACTACAAGCGCTGTAGAAATAAGAACAATTTTTGTAGCATATTTTTGATCGGTCATTCTGGTCCCCTAAAGGTTGTTTTACTGGGTACTAAAAATCATTATAGATACTAAAATACTCAGGTGGAAAACTACCAAAAATCTCTTGTAACGGCTAATGGTGGGATTACTTGCCTCAGGTGCACAGCTATGTCAAAGCGCTCGCTTGCAGTGTGGTCGCCCAGCCATGAAGGGAAGCAAAACTCAGAAGTGTAATTTTCATGGGGGTAAATCAACGGGGCCCAGAACACTCGAGGGTCGGCAAAGGATAAGTAAAGCGAACCTCGTTCATGGTGATGAAACTATACAAAAGCGGGCAGAGCGGCAAAAAAAGGCAGCATGGCGTCGGGACGAATGCGTAAACGAAGTCCTGCACCATCACTTAGGTAGTACAACTTATTCCTCTTTTTTGCTGCTTTACAAGCAACCTCTGTAAGTCGTTTTTCTGTAGCCATGATCTTCTCCAGTACCCGCTCTAGTACCCAATTTTATCGTAGATGGTGGTGAAGATCTATGCAGCTTAGTAATATAAAGTACCCGTATTTATTGGGTTTTAGAGTGATTTATACCTATTGATGAAGCTTGATAAAATTAAATTCGTCGCACGTCCGCTCCGCCAATTTCTAAAAGCCACCTTCGGGTGGTTTTTTCATTAAATGGTCATGAAACCCACTATCATTACAGCAATATTCTCGTTTGAGGTATTTTTGTTCATTAACCATAGAGGAATTTCATGAAGAAAATTGCACTTGTAAGCGCAGCAGTACTAATGATGGGCACATCCGTTGCCATTGCCCAAAATAAACCACAAGCTGTGGTTGCGGTTGAAACTGCTCCAGGCGTCTTAAAAGTAGCTGAAGGTGTTCAGTTCCAAGGTAAATTCAAATCCGTTGATCCAAAAACCCGTCAAGTCGTTATTGTTGGCCCCAATGGCAATGAGTTCAAAACCGTCTTAGGCGATGAGGTCAAAAACTTTAATCAAATTAAAGTCGGTGATATCGTCACCCTCACGCATGTTGAGATTTTGGTAGCAGATATTAAAAAGCCAAGCAAAATTGAAACTGTGAGCGTATTGAAACCGAGAAAGCAGCGCGTGCAAAGTTGGGTGATAAACCCGCTGCCGCGATTGAGCGTCAAGTTACTGTAGTTGCTGACGTAACCGCTGTGGATGAGAAGAAAGGCACGATTACTCTGCGTGGCGCAACCCGTACATTGGATCTCAAAGTGAAGGATCCGAAAGTACTCAAAGGCGTAAAAGTTGGTACCCAAGTGGAAGCAACGGTTACTGAGATCATTGCGATTGAAGTAACCGCTCCTAAGAAATAATTTGTACCGTATTAAAGACCCGTCTGGTGTGAGCTAGGCGGGTTTTTTATCATGACGCTGAAGAAAACGGATTTAGCAAAACGCCAGGGTTTGCAAATTGCTTTGCGGATGAAAAACGCGAGCAAAGCTGACTTGTTAGACAAACAGGCAAAGGGCAGGCCAAACGCAAAACCAGCCCCTTTATTGCAGTCAATTTTGAGCAAAACGAAACAAGACGACTCCATGTCGTAAGTTAGTATTACCCCGCAGTCATTTAGACTCATCTATGCAATTTGGATATAAAGCCTATTCATATCCAAACTAATTGATCTGATAAACCCCATTTTTGCTTAAATTTAGGCTATTTTTGTAATAGACTAATTTCAATCCATTAATACAGTAACCATTCGAAGTGGGGGTCGCGATGAGTACCAGTCAAGC
The DNA here is from genome assembly GCA_016867965.1 of Betaproteobacteria bacterium. Taxonomy (GTDB): domain Bacteria; phylum Pseudomonadota; class Gammaproteobacteria; order Burkholderiales; family Burkholderiaceae; genus Polynucleobacter. The sequence continues at coordinate 1,868 of VGIH01000072.1, forward strand.
AATTAATGCAGTGGGCAGCACCCCCAAAGCGATTGATGGACCTTGCGCATGGCGAGGATCTGACCTTGCTCAGAAATCCGATTGGATCGTGCATTGGACCTCCGCACAAGTCGCCGAACTCGAGCGTGCAGCAGATCATTTTTCTGGTACCGGAATTGCGCTTGAGAACATTACGCCTGAGAGTTTTCCCCTTCAAAACCTAAGTTCATTTATTGGGGGGCAATTGCAAGAGCTCTTGCATGGTCGTGGTTTTGTGATGCTTCGAGGTTTGCCGATCGCAAACTGGTCGATAGAGAAGGCTGCCACTATTTACATGGGGATTGGTCGCCATATGGGTAGTTTGCGTAGCTCCAACGGCAAGGGCCATCTTTTGGGTCATGTGCGCGATCAAGGCGCTAAGGTTGAGGCAGGCGCACGTTTTTACCAAACTAACAAGAAGCTGGATTATCACACTGACTCTGCTGATATTGTGGGTCTCTTATGCCTTCAGAAAGCGAAGCAGGGCGGAGAGTCCTTCATTGCAAGTTCAATGGCGGTCTATAACGAACTCGTGCAGCGCCGCCCTGATCTAATCCCTGCGATGTTTACCCCATATCCCACCGATCGTCGTGGCGAGGTGCCCGAAGGCCGTGACCCATGGTTTGAGATCCCGATCTTTAACTGGTATCACGGTGAACTATCGTGCGTTTATCTGCGCCACTATATTGAGGAAGCGCAACGCCGCTTTCCAAATGCACCACGCCTTACTAAGGAGCAAGTGGAGGTGATGGATTTGATCGACGCAATCTTGCAAGAACCCGGTTTCCCATTGCAGATGGCGTTTGAGCCGGGCGATATTCAGCTCTTGCACAACCATCAAATTCTGCACTCTAGGAATGACTTTGAGAACTGGCCCGAACCAGAGCGTCATCGTCACCTACTAAGGCTCTGGATTGCCCCGCCATCGGGCCGCCCATTACCCGATTACTTTGCCTCCCGTTGGGGCAATACCATCCCAGGGGATCGGGGTGGCATTATCGTGCCGGGTACCAAACTCTCTGTAGAGCTGAGCACCTAAAACCCTAAAGGCGTTATACCTAGTTATTACCCTGATTGGTTTCCCAAAAATCGACTTGTATTATAAGTTGTTGTGCCTATAAAAACATCCCATTGTGGAGGAGACCTACTATGTTGAAGTTTAGTAAACGCCTGATCGGCAAATCGATTCTTGCGGGGCTGGTGACCAGTGCTCTCGGAATCAGTCCAGCGCTTGCGCAAAACTATCCTAATAAATCCATTACCTTAATTGCCCCGTATGCAGCTGGAGGTGACAGCGATTTCTCGGGCCGCAATCTGTCCGCTGTTGCAAGCAAGATGATTGGACAGCCCATCGTGGTGCAGAACGTAGTTGGTGCCTCTGGCACGATCGGCTCACAAAAGGTAAGCGCTGCGCCACCCGATGGATACACCTTATTGGTGTCGCGTGGTGGATCGCAAGCGATTGTGCCAGCGCTTGATAGTAAAACTCCCTACAAATGGAATGATTTCACGATGATCTCCTTGTTGGATTTCAATCCAGTAGTGTGTGTGGTCAAAAATGATGCGCCCTATAAGATCATGAAGGATTTACTGGATGCGATCCGTGCTAACCCCGGTAAGCTCAATTACGCAACCGCAGGTCCTGGTACCACTCAGCATTTAGCCGTCGAAATAATGCTTAGTCAGCTAGGATTGCCATCAACTGCAGCCATGATGATTCCTTACAAAGGAGGCGGCGAGGCAACCACTGCTTTATTGGGTGGTCAGGTTCAATTTCTCTGCAACAATCTAACCACCATGGTTGGTCAAATTAAGGGTGGTGCCATGCGTGCATTAGTTACATCAACCCCTAACCGTCTCAAGGACTTCCCAGATGTACCAACTGCCAAAGAGGTGGGTGTCAGCAATCTCGAGCAGGTGATGGGATGGAGTGGTTTATATGGACCCCCGGGGTTACCTGCTGAGGTTGTGAATAAATGGCAAGCAGTTTTGAAGGAAGTCGCTAAAGACCCAGCTTGGTTGCGCGGTAACGATACGGTTGGTGCAATTCCAGCGATTCGTTCACCACAAGACACTGAGAAATTTGCTAGGGAGCAATTTGAGCTCTATAGCAAACTGGGAGCTCAGCTTAACCTTAAGAAGTAAACAAAATGTCTTAAAAACCACGGCTCCATCATTAGGGGCCGTTTTTATTTGGTTGCGTTGCCCCGCTTCGCTGCCTCGTACAAGGGCATTACTTTGGGTATTAATGCAGAAAGCTCCTTAATGCGATTCTCATTGGAAGGGTGGGTCGATAAAAACTCAGGCGGGTTCTTACCCTGACTCTCTTTACTCATCTTTTGCCACAATGTAATGGCAGCCCGCGGATCATAGCCACCACGCGCCGCTAGCTCTAAGCCAATCGCATCGGCTTCACGTTCATTCTGCCGCGAGTTTGGCAATACCAACACGTACTGCATGATTTGATTGGCCGCATCAATCGATTGAGCCGAACCTGCACCTGCTGCGGCAAGCGCAACATTACTAATGATGTTTTGAGCAAGAGCTTGCGAGACCTGCTCACGCCCATGCTCCCGAACCGCATGAGCAATCTCATGACCCATGATGGCAGCAATCTCATCATCGGTTAAGTTGAGTTTATTAATAATCCCGCTATAAAAGGTAATGCGACCACCGGGTGCACAGGTGGCATTCACAATGGGGGAATCAATTAACTGCAGACCCCAGTTCCAATTACGCGTATCGTCCCGAAATACCGCCGTCTGCGGAATCAAGCGATTGGCAATGGTCTTAAGGCGCTCATATTCAGGGCCACTGGTAATGAGTATCTTTTTCTTCTGCGCCGCCTTGGCCTGTTGCTCATAACTAATGGCGGACATCCGATCAATTTGCGCTGCGGAGATCATCATGAACTGAGAGCGCTCGACTCCAACGACCCCAGGACGACTGGTATTGGCGCATGCCACCAAGAGGCAGCATGCCACCAAAACACTAATCACGGTTTGAATAAACCTTGGTTGATAGATCAGGTGCATAGTGGATAAACGCCTGATAAGGGAGAGTGGATGACCTGAACTAGCTGCGCTTGAGATTCGGGGCAGGTAGGCCCTCGATCAAAATGTTCAAGATCGCCGGTAAGCCTTTGGCTTGTAAGCGCTGCGCAGCGGGTAAGACATCAAGCGCATCGGTGACTAGTTCACCGGCACCACCAAAGGCGAGTGCAACCTGATCGTAGCGGGATGGTAAAAGCTCGCATCCTTTGGCCCGTTCTTGACCGTATTCCCGAATCTGAATCTGATACTCGGCATTCCAGCAGGCATCATTCCCCACCACACCAATGAATGGCAGTTGATAACGAACGGCAGTATCGAGTTCCGATGAATGAAAGCCAAAGGTGCCATCCCCCATGACCGCAACGACCGGAACCCCGGGCTTGGTGAACGCTGCCGCAGTGGCAAAAGGAAGTGCAGCACCAATTGAACCAGCAACACCATTAATCACACGATTTGGGGCATGCAGACAGGCTTGAGCCCATTGACCAATTTCACCACCATCAATCACCAATACCGAATCTGGATGGGAGTCGAGAATGGCTTGTAAGGCAAGCATTGCTCTGCCCGGATGTGCATGATTGGGCGTCTTGGATGTGGCGGTCAACCAAGTATTGGGACGATAGGAAATTGCCTCATTCACCCATTGCAGCCAACTGGCATCCTGCGGTTTGGTAGGCACACTTTGAGCCGCATGCAGTAAGGCATCCATCGAAGACAATAAATCCGCTTGCAGTGCCATCACCAAGCGTGAGCCAAGTGCATTCTCAGAGCGCTTGAGTTCATTAGCCTCGGAATCAATTTGCATAAAGCGTGCATCGGCCTTAAACGTTGGTGCGTTCCCAAATTTGAGTGTGAAGTCCAAGCGTTTTTCAAGCAGTAAGACACAATCGCTTTGCGCAAGAACCTCGGCAAACGCACCCAAGCTCGGATCGCCCACGCCGCGAGGGCTCTCTGTCGCAATGACCGGGACGCCAAGCGCTTTACTCAATGCATGGAGTTGCTTAGCGTACCGATAGCAACCGCGCGGACCGACGATCACAACCGGCTTTTGAGCAGCACGCAGTTGCGTAACGATCGACTGCGCTTTCTCAGAAGTAAGGGGAGCGTTTAATGTGAGTTTGGGTGCGCTGGGACTTGGTGTTGCAGAGGCATTTGGTAAAGGGCTCTCAAGAGCATCGGCAGGCAGGCTCAGATGAACGGGACCTGGTCGACCCGATTGGGCAATCGCACACGCTAACTGAAAATCTGCAGCGAGATACTGCGGTCCTGCACAGGTCCATGACGCTTTGCATAAAGGCGCTGCAATATCCGCTTGGGACATCTCTTGGAAGGCGCCTTTGCCCAATTGATTCAAAGGAGCATGACCCGATAAGAGTACCACTGGGGATTCGGCCATGGCCGCGGTGTACAACGCCGACACTGCATTGGCATGACCTGGACCACCAGTCACCATCGCGATACCTACTTTGCCACTTAAGCGAGCATAGGCATCGGCCATATGAACCGTTGCCGCCTCATGACGCGTATGAATTAATTTAATCGGGTGATCAATCACAGCATCAAAAATTGGCATGATGTGATTACCCGAAAGCGTAAAAATTGAATTTACACCCTGTGCTTTAAAGGCATCCACCAATGAATGTGCGCCAAGCCGTTCTGCCATGATGACTCCTTAATGAATCCTTTTATTTTTTCTGGGCAGCAGCCGGAGCGGGAGCGGTAAATGAAGTCGCCATTGTATCATATAAAACAATCTTGACCTCATCGTTCACCGCAATATCTTTTAGCAAGGTGGCATTCTTGATGCGGTAAATGTCTGGTTTACCTTTAGGACCTTTCACTGAAATCGTCATTTTCTGGCGATCAATACCAATCACGGTGGCAATAATGGTCGTGGTGTTCGAAATCACAGAAGCAGGCTTACTGCCAAGTGGAGCAGAAGTTTGACTGGTGGTTTGCACCTCGCTACGAATGCCTTAGTTGTTCACTTTGAGCAACTCAATCACAACCGCTAGTTCATGGGTGACGGTGAGGCGATCACCCACCTTAATTTGAGGAAAGTTTTTAATCTCCGGGCCGGCTACAAAATTAGTGACCGTACCGTCCTTATCTTTTAAGGTCACGGTGCGGGTTTTGCTATCCACCTTAGTAACCACTGCATCCACTAACTGATAGACCTCATCAATCCCAGCAGCTGCAATAGGTGCTTTGTTGGGGTCACAACCATTGCCGGCTTGGTTTGGGCCAGACCTGCAGAAGAAAGGCCAATGCCTAAAGTGAGGATCGCAAGATTTTTTGAGATCAATAAAGATGAGTTCATGATTATGAGTAATAGTTGATTTAACACTGAAAGATTATGACCCGACTTCTCTGGCCCACCAGTTTCCCTTAAATTGACCTGCGAGCCAATCAATTAATTTACTTACTTTAACCGTTAGAAGCCGGGGTGAGCTATAGACCGCATGAATCTCTTGGGCCGGCATCATCCAATCTTCTAGCAGGGGCTTGAGGTGTCGATTCTGAACCGATGAATAAGCCACGTACCAGGGTAGCGCTGCGATTCCGAGATGTTGCCTAGTTGCCAAAAGCAATGCGGCGAGGCTATTGGAGTAGAGGGGGCCTTGAACTTGAATAGACTTATTCGAGCCGTCGCGACCAGTAAATTGCCAACGATGGTCTCCCTGAACGGAGCTGTAGATCAGTGCAGTATGACGACTTAAATCACTCGGAATAGAGGGTGTGCCAGCTTGCATAAGGTATTCAGGGGTGGCAACAAGAACCCAAGGATTAAGACCCAAAAAGCGTGCTCCCAAACTGGAGTCGGATAGACGCCCCATCCGAATCGCAAGATCGACGCTTTCCTCAACCAAATTAATATAGCGATCATCCAAGTTCAGGCTCACCTGTAACTGTGGATGATCTTTCATGAACTCCAGTACCAGAGGAGTTAGTACGCGTCGACCAAAGGCTACTGAGCTACTGATATTGATTTTGCCCTGCACCTCAGATTGCAAGAGGCCGGCAAGGTTCTCAGCATCCTCGACCTCATGAATAATCGTCTTGCACTTCTCGTAATAGATCTTGCCAATTTCGGTGGGGGTAACCCCACGGGTACTGCGGTGGAGTAACAGAGACCCCAAGCGCTTTTCTAGGGCAGCAACGTGCTTCGTGGCCGTCGGTTGGGTAATACCCAAACTGCTTGCTGCCTTGCTGAAAGAGCCAGTTTCAACCACCCGTATGAATAAGGAAATGCCTTGGATTCGATCCATAAACTATTAATTTAAATAAATTAAAACTAATATATTCCAAAATAGAATAGATGATATTAAGCTATCACACTTCTCAGAATACCTCAATTTGAGGATGATACTTCCATCTTATTCAAAAGGAGGTAAAAATGGCACTCATGAAAGCCGCAATGGCAGCTGTTTTGGTAATGGAAAAAGAGGGTATCACCACGGCATTTGGTGTGCCTGGCGCCGCAATTAATCCGCTCTACGCACAATTGCGTGAGCGTCAATCGATTACCCATATTTTGGCACGCCACGTTGAGGGCGCATCCCACATGGCTGAAGGCTACACCCGTGCAAAGGCAGGCAATATCGGTGTTTGCATTGGCACGTCTGGCCCTGCCGGTACCGACATGATTACTGGCTTGTATTCAGCAAGCGCCGATTCGATTCCAATCCTCTGTATTACTGGTCAAGCACCACGTGCTCGTCTCTACAAAGAAGACTTCCAAGCAGTTGACATCGAGAGCATTGCGAAGCCAGTCACCAAAATGGCGGTGACTGTGCGTGAACCCGGCTTGGTGCCACGCGTATTTCAGCAAGCGTTTCATGTGATGCGCTCAGGACGTCCTGGCCCAGTGCTCATTGACTTGCCGATCGATGTGCAGTTGGCCGAGATCGAGTTCGATATCGATACCTACGAGCCATTGCCCGTTTACAAACCATTTGCTAACAAGAAGCAAATTGAGAAGGCAGTGGAAATGTTGATGTCGGCCGAGAAGCCATTGATTGTGGCAGGCGGCGGAATCATTAATGCAGATGCCGGAAATCTTTTGGTGGAGTTTGCCGAGATTACCGGTATTCCAGTAATACCAACACTGATGGGCTGGGGCTCAATTCCTGATGATCATCCCTTAATGGCTGGTATGGTGGGCTTACAAACC
>VGIH01000073.1 GCA_016867965.1 Betaproteobacteria bacterium
GGTACAGTCGTGATTCTGTTTTTCTTGCCATGGCTCGATAAATCACCTGTGCGCTCGATTCGGTATCGGCCAGATTTTCATAAATACATTTATGGCACCTTCATTGTCAGTTTTGTGATCTTGGGCTATCTCGGTATCAAGCCACCGTCACCACTCTTTGAGAGGATCTCACAGATTTGCACGATTTACTACCTGGCATTCTTCTTTGCCATGCCTTGGTGGAGCAAGATGGGTAGCTTTAAGCCTGTACCCGATCGCGTCACCTTTGCGGCGCACTAATTCATCAGAACAATAGAAGATATTAGTCAGGCACTTATTTGTAACTAATGGCTTAAAAACTGTTAATTTGAAATTAAATTTTTTTTGGGAGATTGAAATGTTATTCAAGTTCGCATTATTCAATGCTTTTGTGGCTGGTGCAGGTGCTGTAGCCATTATCTATTTGATGAATAAAAAGCTAAATCCTTTATGCGCCAAACACGCTAAAGCTCGTCAAGAGAATTTCCAATCAACAAACGGTGACTAATTATGGAAATTACTCATTACACCTTAGGCTTTGTTTCACGGGAGTTGGTCTAACAACTCTTTTAATCATTATTTATGGTAGTAGAAGGCCTAAGGATCACGATCAGACTTCAGATCATTAATAAATACCACTCCTAAGAGTGGTATTTGAACGAAGACATCGAACTACACGATGCCTTTAAATTTTGTCTAGCTGTAGCGAAAAATATGGTTTTGAGTAGCAAATAACAAACAGTACTTCAAATATTAGTTAATCTATTCTCTGTTTATTGGATTCCCATAATCTTCTTAGCATCGGCCAAAGTTTTCATGGACTCAGTGTGCTGGCCGGCTTTGTGTTGCTCTTCACCTTTGGCGCGAAGCTCTTTTACTTTTGCAGTATCTTGAGCACTTAATTTAGTAGTGGGCATAGCGGCATCAATTTTTTTCATCTCACCTGGACAACCATGAGCTAAGGCAAGACCAGAGGCAGCGAGTAGGGCAGTCGATACGAGCAGTTTTTTCATAAGATTTCCTAATAGTTATAACTCATGTAAAAGCTTAGTTGAATTTTTAATAATTTGCTGAATTCTTATTCCCACAGTCCAATTACTGATTTGGTTACGGCAGATTAATTAAGTGCATCAATAGGGTGTCTGTTAATGCACCATTTACAAGCAATCAGCACCATAACAGTACACAAAATTAATCCCTGTTCTATATAAATCAATCACTTAAGGGATGGCATGCTTCTTGCATGTATACAAGTAAGTACACCAGTTTGTTTCTTAGCTCGGTTACGAACTTAACTTTAGGAGGATTGATCATGGCTTCATTTTCGTTAGGACGTCGTAAGGTATTGGGATATGGTGCGATTGGGGCAGCTGCCGCTGTATTGCCATCCATTGCAAGCGCATCGGAGAAGATACTCATTGGGTATTGGCCAATTGCCAGCGGATTGCCCTTTTATGTAGCGCTTGAAAAAGGCTACTTCAAAGAAGTTGGTTTAAATGTAGAAGGCGTGAAGTTCGCAAATCCCTCGCAAGTAGTCGAGGCGATGATTGCTGGACGAATTCAAGGGTCTGCTAATGGAACAGCGTCGGCCGCTCTTGCGCTGGGAGAAATCGCCTCGCCAGGACTTTTTCAAATTGTGTGCTCAAACCCATCCAATCAGAAGTTTGTGTTGGACGAGTTTTTGGTCTCCATCAAAAGTACGGCTAAGTCAATTCGAGATTTGAAGGGTGCCAAGATTGCTTGTGGTCCAGGAATTCAAAACGTGACCTTAGCCAAAATTATTCTTGAAAAAAATGGCCTTGGTGATATTCAGCCGATTGAATTACCCGTTGGTCAACACGTGGCAGCAATCGCAGCTGGACAGATTGATGCGGTGTATACGCTGGAGCCAACCGGTACCATTGGTCGTGTTAAAGGTGAAACCCGTATTTTAGAGACCGGTGTTATTTCAAAATACGTATTAGGTAATGCCGATGCTCCATGGTTTGGCGGTTCGGCATCGCTCGTGAATACTCTTATTAAGGCACGTCCCGCTGATGTCAAAAAATACGTGCAGGCCTATGCAAAGGGTGTGGATTTTGTTCGCAAGAATCCGGAAGAATCTCGTAAATCCCTTGACGGATTTACCGCAATTGATGAGTCAATCGTCAAAGAGGTACCGCTGGCTAATTTTGTGATGTACAACGAGTTCAAGCCAAGTGATATCGATTTCTTCCAAAAATTCTTTGATGTCTTTACCGAACGCAAGATCTTTAGCAAAAAAGTGGATGTGAAGTCACTCATTTATAAGGGCTAATGATGTTTAAAAATTTGCGATTGCAGGCGTTTTTACCGATTGTTGGTCCCATCGCGCTTTTATTAGTGTGGGAGCTTGCAATTACAGCCAAATGGGTGAGGCCTGTCTTGCTCCCACCCCCAGGGGAGACCTTGGGGTATTTGGGTCAATCGATTATGAGCGGCGCTATTTATGGTGACTTCGTGGCAACGCTAAAAAGAACGATGTACTCCTTCTTTTTAGCAACCGTCGTTGGCGTACCTTTAGGAATCGCGCTGGGAAGTAATGAAAAGATCTATCGAAGCGTGGAGTTTTTGATTGATTTCTTTCGCTCAACACCATCATCGGCATTAATTCCGTTATTTCTGCTCATTTTTGGAATTACGGATGTGAACAAGATCGCAATTGCAACCTTTGCAGCGGTGCTATTGATTATTTTTAATAGTGCCTATGGGGTGATGAACGCTAAAAAGACTCGGGTAAATGCTGCAATCACAATGGGTATTCCAAAGCGCTTCATTTTCAAAGACGTTTTATTTATGGAAAGCTTGCCGCAAACCTTTGTGGGTTTGCGAACAGGCGTATCCATGGCCTTGGTAATTGTGATTGTGGCCGAGATGTTTATTGGCTCAACCGATGGGTTAGGCCATCGCATTATTGATGCCCAACAAGTCTTTAATGTCAAAGAGATGTATGGCTCCATCTTGATCACTGGCGCCTTAGGGTATGGCTTAAACCTGCTTTTCTTACTGGTTGAGAAACGCATCGTTCACTGGAGTGGAAAAGTATGACAACCGTATTAGATCTCCCAGCTGAGACTGGAACCCACGTCACGATTCGTGGCCTAGATAAATCCTTTGGTGGAGCAGTACTCTATAAGGACTTTAATCTTGATATTCCGAAGGGAAAGATCGTATCGATCTTTGGCCCCAATGGCTGTGGTAAATCCACCTTGATCAACATGATCTCTGGCCTGATGTCGATTGATGCTGGCGAGATTTTGTTTGAAGGGAAGTCTTTAGCACAAACTACGATTGGCTATGTGTTTCAAAACTACCGCGATGCCTTATTTCCATGGATGAGCGCTTGGGACAATATTGCCTACCCCGTCAAGCGCAGTGGGAAGAGCAAAGAAGAGGTTAAAAATCGGGTAGAAGAGCTCATTGCTCTTTTTGAGATCAAATTCAATCTGAATTTATATCCTTATGAGCTATCAGGCGGTCAGCAGCAAACGGTTTCCATCATGCGCGCTTTGGCCATGAAGCCCGAGATTTTATTTCTCGATGAGCCATTCTCAGCCCTTGATTTTGAGATGACGCTTTTTATCCGAACGAAGCTCCAAGAGGCGAACCTCTCAACCGGAGTTACCATGATGATCGTATCGCACGATCTTGAGGATGCCGTGTTTCTGGCCGATAAGATTTTGTTATTGACTCGCCGACCAACTCGAATTTCTGAATTTATGAGTTTTGATATGGCTAAACCCCGCGCCCCCGAGTCTGTAAGTGACCCCGAATTCATTAAAACAAAATCCCATGCTTTGGAGGTATTTCAACGGGAGATGCGAGCATGACCATCTTGCAGTTATTAGAGCAATACCGTAGCGGAAGCCTGATTCCCCAAAAATATTTAGTGGAGCTTTTGTCGCGTTTGCGGCGTGATCAGGAATCAGCGCCAGACCCGGCTTGGATTTGTCTGGCTAGCAATCAACAACTCATAGAACAGCTCATTCGTTTGGAAGGAAAGCGGGTTGATGATTTGCCGTTGTATGGTATTCCATTTGCCATTAAAGACAATATTGATGTAGCTGGATGGATCACGACTGTGGGTTGTCCGGACTTTGCGTATGAGGCGAAAACGACGGCCACTTCGGTGCAAAAGTTATTGGATGCAGGTGCCGTTTTGATTGGTAAAACCAATTTGGACCAATTTGCAACCGGCTTAGTGGGAACGCGATCACCTTATGGAATAGTGCCTAATCCCTTTGATCCGAAATTCGTGAGCGGGGGATCTAGCTCTGGTTCGGGATCGGTTGTATCCCGCGGTTTAGTGCTATTCAGTTTAGGGACTGACACCGCTGGATCTGGTCGTATTCCTGCTGCCTTTACGAATACGGTGGGTACCAAACCGACACCCGGCTATATGAGTACCGAGGGCGTATACCCTGCCTGCAAAACCATTGATTGCATTTCTATTTTTACGCTCACGGCTTCTGATGCCGCAATCGTTTTGGATGTGATGAAGGCTACTACTTATGATCGCACCCATGAGCCGCAATACCACCCTGAGCCTAAACTAACCCATCAATTTCCAAGACCCATTCGGGTGGGCATTCCCAAGGCAGCTGATTTTTTGGATAACAGCGAATATCCCAAACTCTTTGCTAATGCTTTGAACAAATCAAAAGGTATGGGGTATCAAATCGTAGAGGTGGATATCACCCCGTTTGTAAAAGCTGGAAAACTGCTCTACGAGGGTCCGTGGGTAGCTGAGCGCTACGCGGTCATCGAAGATTTTCTTAAGAAAAATCCAAATTCAATGGATCCAAGCGTAAAGCAAATTATTGAGAGTGGGGCAAACTATACAGCTGCTCAGGGATTTCGGGCAACGTATCAACTCAAAGAATTAGAAACCCTATGCCAACAAGTGTGGGCACAGTGTGATCTGATTGTTGTTCCCAGTGCACCTAGGCACCCAACGATTCAAGAACTTAGTGAAGAACCCATATTGCGTAATAGCGAATTGGGGATGTATACCAACTATGTCAATTTAATGCGCCTAGCTGCCGTCGCCGTTCCAACAGACTTTACGGCAAGTGGAATACCATTTGGCATCACATTGATTGGGCAAGGCGGGTCTGATTTTGCACTACTTGATTTTGCTTCCCAATGGCAGCAATTGACGCAACTGCCGCTTGGAAAACTCAAGATAAAGCCAGCCGAGCAGTATTTGAGGATTTCAAAATCCAAAAGCTCAAGTACTCGTTTAGCGGTTGTGGGCGCTCATTTAAAAGGCATGCCGTTGCATTCCCAGTTGGCTGAGCGCAATGCCCGTTTCATTAAATCCTGTAAAACAGCGAAGCATTATCAGCTGTTTGCGCTTGCTAATACAACACCACCAAAGCCCGGGTTGGTTCGTTTGAAAGAGGGTGGGGATCAGATTGAGTTAGAGCTTTATGATGTGCCACAAGAAATGATTGGATCATTTCTTAATTTGATCCCAGCACCATTAGGATTGGGTACCATAGAGTTGGATGACGGGTCTTGGGTTAAAGGATTTATTTGTGAGCCAGTGGGTATAGTTGGGGCAACCAATATTACTCACTATGGCGGTTGGAAAAATTACCTAAAGGAAACGGTGTAAAACCATGCCGACATTAGTTCCACTCAATAACCAGTTTTCCAGTTTGGCTGATGATGCTTACTTAGCAATCAAGCAAAAGATCTTTTCCTTTGAAATGTTACCTGGAGACTTGATCTCCGAAGGCAATTTAGTTCGCTTGATGCAGGTTAGCCGAACTCCCTTACGACAAGCTTTACAGCGCTTGCAATACGAGGGATTTTTGAATGCAATCCCGAAGATTGGTTGGCAAATTGCACCACTGGATTTCAATAAACTTGACGAGTTATATGACTTTCGTATTTTGATCGAAGGGCATGCGATCAAAATACTGTGTGATAAAGCTTGCTCTCATGAGCCTTTAAATGAGCTTGTAAAGATATGGCTTTGTAAAGCATCGGATCGCATTCAAGATGGGGAACATGTTGGACTATTGGATGAGAACTTTCATCATCAGCTAGTGAAGATTGCTGGTAACCAAGAAATGCTAAGAATGCATCAGGAGATATCCGAGCGAATTCGGATTGTTCGTAGACTTGATTTCACCAAGGGTAATCGTATTCAAGAGACCTATGATGAACACGCAAAAATCCTCAAAGCAATTATGGATCGTCGAGGTGCCGAAGCCAAACGATTGCTAACCAGCCATATCGATCAGAGCAAGATCGAAGTGAGAAAGATAACCTTAGCAGCAATGCATGAGGTTAAAGAAAAGGTAAAGCTTATGGTCAAAAGCTAACAATTATCCCAATTAGGGCGTTTTAGGCTTTAAAGAAAGCTTAAGTAATATCTGCACCAATTTAATGCATATTGAGGCGATATTGGTTCGCCATTCGTCCAATATGTTCTTTTCTATTTAAGTTTTTGGCGAGTTCATTCCGGCTGCTACCTTCAATTAAAGGAATCAATATGGAATATCGGTTTATTAAAGTGGAGCGTGATGAGCTCATTGCCACTATTCGTTTTAACCATTATGAAAAACGTAATGCACTGAGCGAGTCTCTAATTGCCGAAATGGAGCATGCATTAATTCAATTTGGGCAAGAGGATATTCGGGCACTTGTTTTGCGCAATGATCAAAAACGCTCTGTATGGTCTGCTGGTCATGATATAAAAGAATTACCCAGGGCTAATATCGATCCTTTACCAGCTGATGATCCAGTCATGGTGCTTTTACGCTCAATCCGCTCCTTTAGAGCCCCAGTGATTGCAATGGTAGATGGTACCGTGTGGGGTGCATCGACTGATCTCATTATGAGCTGCGATATTGCAATTGGTGATTATGATTGCTCATTCGCAATTACCCCAGCAAAGTTAGGTTTACCGTACACCGCCAGTGGCATTCTTCATTTTATGTCGCGCATGCCACTAAATGTTGTGAAAGAAATGTTCTTGACAGCTGATCCAATTGGTCCTTCGCGAGCGCTGCAAATTGGAATTCTCAATCATCTTTATCTATCACACGATTTGGAATCTAAAACCTATCAAATGGCAAAAACAATTGCTCAGCGATCTCCACAAGCCAACTCTGTTTTAAAAGCTCAAGCTCAGATGCTTTCAGATGCTGCTGTTTTAAACCCCGCAGTATTTGAGCACCTACAAACTCTACGGCGTAATGTCTTTCGAGGAACTGATTATCGAGAGGGCATCACAGCCTTTTTAGAAAAAAGAGAGCCCGTTTTTCATCAGGCTGAATAATGAAGGAACATTGAATGGAAACAAAACCCCCATTACCACCATTTACACGAGAAACGGCGATTCAAAAGATCCGTATGGCTGAAGACGCCTGGAATACTCGTGACCCAGAAAGGGTTTCCTTGGTTTATACCGAAGATACGATTTGGCGTAATCGCTCGGAATTCCCCATCGGTCGAGAGCAGGTTAAAGAGTTTTTGACTCGCAAATGGAATAAGGAGTTGAATTACCGCTTAATTAAAGAATTATGGGCATTTACCGATAATCGAATTGCCGTACGCTTTGCCTACGAAATGCCATGATGACTCCGGCAATTGGCAACGCAGCTACGGCAATGAGAATTGGGAATTCAATGCACAGGGATTTATGATGCGCCGCTTTGCCAGTATCAATGACCTTCCCATTAAAGAGGCGGAACGCAAGTTTCATTGGCCATTAGGAAGGCGCCCAGATGATCATCCTGGATTGAGTGAGTTGGGGCTGTGAATTAATTTATGGAGATAAGCGTCCCGATAAAGGACGCTTGAAAATGTCGGTTTTCCCGACACGCGCCTGCCGACACCACGAACCCGACACGGGACTCCATCCAACACCACGAAGACCCTTGTTTTGACGAACACCCAAATCAGGGCACTGCGAGTCATTGTTGAGCATTGTGTTCTGCAGATTTGAGAGCCCTTCTCGGCCGTAGGTCGCAGGTTCGACTCCTGCTGGGCAGGCCACTCAATGGAATTTTCTACTGATTCGATTGAGGCGATTGTGACTGAGATTGGCGACCCTTGAGACCCGTGGCGGTGGGGCGGTGAGACCGGGTGGGATCCACGAGGCTATTCGAATCCGGTGGAATGATGTGGAATTTTTCGGGAATCCTGACATACAAGAGTAAGGCTAAAAGTGTCTTTAATAGTGGTAGTGATTCATCAATTATTAAATGATTAACAATAACTTCGCTTTACCATGTGTTTAATTCCCAATTAGATAAATTTTCATTTCTTGAACAGGTAAGCGCAGGCTGTAACTCAGGGCGGTAAACACATGGGGGCCATGCGCCATCAAAATCAAAACAGTCCTTTAACTCGAGGGGCATAACGGCTAAACCACGTCGTTGAAGAAATTGAATTGCATGGTGGCTTACGGCTCTCAAATTACTGTCTGCAGCTTTATACGGGCCCTGCGAAAACCACCCGGTCCACTTTTTGCCGCACATCATTCCACCATGATCTAGATCTGGAATAGCCTCCGCATGGGTAATATTTGATATTTGTGCAGTTGTAAGAACCGCTTCATTCTGAGCTTTTTTGAAAATATTTATTGTGTTAGGTTTTAGTTTTTCAGATGCTGTTGTTGACCAATTTAATGCAATACTTGTATTGACAGGATCGACTAAGACGACCGCTTTAATCTTTTCGCAAATCGATCCAAAATCTTGAACAGGCCTATCGCTTATGCTCCCAAATTGGGACCAGACTTTGATAGTCGTTGCACCTTCGCCGCACAAGTCTTTTGTCAAATTCAAAGCGAGTATTGCTCCCCTACTAAAACCAAGAACATAAATTTCATTTACTCCATTATTAGTAATATCTTCCAAAATAGTCCGTGCCGCAAGGGCATATAGGTCTTCAATACCTGCAGCGTTAATCGTTGATATTCCTGATAATATCCTTAGGTATCCTTTTGCGGTTGGCGAACTTGTATTGATTGGATTTATTACTCGTGACATTTGATGAAATAAATTACGTTGTTTATAAGCTGATTTTGTGCCATCAATAAA
>VGIH01000074.1 GCA_016867965.1 Betaproteobacteria bacterium
GCACGAAACTGCACTTGTACGCCTTTGGCTTCCAGCCACTCACGATCGGCATCGCTCCACACAGTGCGCGGACATGCAGATCCAACATAACGAACATCTGCACCGCTCTCAATCAGTAAGCGCGCTACTAAAAGTTCGGACCCCTCGTAACCGCTTAAGGTAATGCGACCTTTAATCGGGGTTGCGCCAAGAACGGCTTTAATTGCTGGCAAGATTTTGTGTTTGGCGGCATTGATTCGGTCTTGCGGGGTATTGGTTGCTTTGCCAATTGCTTCTAACCATGCCGCAGTGCCTTCATATCCAACGGGGGCAGATCCAACAATCGGCCGACCTGCGGCTTCAAACTCCCGAATACTCGCTGTGTAAAACGGATGAATCGCTGCCACTGCTTTGCAATCGAGCGCTTGATACAGCTCGCGCCATTCGCGAGTTGGTACTGTGGCACCCACTGCAAGATCCATCGGCTCCAACATCGCACCAATCACTGCAGGATCGGCTGGGAACATCTCACCCAAAAGTGTGATGGTGGGCTTAGTTTGTACACCAGTCCGCGGTGCTTGTACGGGACCCGCCATGATTTCGTGGCGAGAGTATTGCAACATGGCTCCGGCTAATACATCTTTAGCCTCAGCATGGGTTGGTACACCAAATCCAGGTACATCGATACCAATAATGCGTACGCCATTAATTTCTTTAGGAAGTAATTGCAGTGGTACACCACTGGCAGTCGGCACGCATAAATTAATGATGACAATCGCATCGTACTTACTGGGATCCGCCTGTTCATGTACCGAATCCCGAATATCTTCAAATAATTTTCCAGTAACCAAGGTTTCGGAATTAAATGGCACATAACCAACACTGCGCCGTGCGCCATAAAAATGCGATGTAAACGTAAGGCCATATACACAGCATGCCGAGCCTGACAAAATCGTAGCGGTGCGGCGCATGCGTAAACCAACACGCAATGAACCAAAGGCTGGGCACATACTCTGTGGTTGATCGTGCGGACCCTTAGGATAGTCTTGCGCGTAGCGTTGCAACACCTCGCCCTTGCCCGATGATTTCGCCGCATCCATCATTTGCTTTTCACCTGCATGGCATCCCAGTCCATCGCCTTTGGAGGGATCGTTCACCAACTGCTCGGGCACGATCGGAATGATGGGTTTACTCATGAACTTAAACCTTGTCGTACACCACTTCAAGGGTTTTCTTCACAACTGCGTCTTTACCCATCATGTCAACATCGGTAGCAGGCTCAAGAACGTAGTCGCGACCGGTAATGTCTGATGAGAAGAGTCCTAAGAGATCATCTTGGCTCAGTGGCTTTGGTCGCACCGGTGGCGCGCTCGCGACATTGGTCGCCAACTCTTCAAAGAGTGGGCCCCATTGCGTGCCTGGACGGCCGATGATTTCATAGCTAGCACTTTTACGACGAATATCTTCGTGTGCAGGAATCGCAGCCAAGACTGGAATACCAACTTTTTCTGCAAAGGCTTGGGCTTCGCCGGTGCTGTCATCTTTATTGATGACCATCCCTGCGACACCGACATTACCGCCCAACTTACGGAAATATTCCACAGCGGAGCAAACATTGTTCGCAACGTAGAGGGATTGCAAATCATTGCTGCCCACCACAATCACTTTTTGGCACATATCGCGGGCAATGGGCAAACCAAAACCACCACACACCACATCGCCTAAGAAATCCAACAAGACGTAATCAAAACCCCAATCATGAAAACCCAACTTCTCCAGGGTCTCAAAGCCGTGGATGATGCCGCGCCCACCGCAACCGCGCCCTACCTCGGGGCCACCAAGCTCCATCGCAAATACGCCATCGCGTTTAAAGCACACATCACCAATCGAAACCGCATCCCCCGATA
Organism: Betaproteobacteria bacterium; assembly: GCA_016867965.1. Lineage (GTDB taxonomy): Bacteria > Pseudomonadota > Gammaproteobacteria > Burkholderiales > Burkholderiaceae > Polynucleobacter. The sequence goes on from VGIH01000074.1 coordinate 1,887, forward strand.
ACTTTTTCTTCGAGGAGGTTTCAATAATCGTCGGGCATGCTTTTCCACCAAATAATAAGGAGGTGGTATCGCTCTTTGGATCGCAACCAATCAGCAATACTTTCTTACCTTGTTGCGCCATCATGTATGAAAGATTAGCAAGGGTAAAACTTTTCCCAATTCCGCCTTTGCCGTAAATGGCGATGATTTGGGTTTCTTTGGTCACTGGTCCTTTGTGGACTGGATCCGGTTCCATGTCAGCCTCTTTTTTGAGATTGACAAATTGCACCGTTGCTTCGGCTGGCACACCTTCTAATTTTGCGGTTGCTGGACTCATTGCAAGGTTCTCCAATCAAGGACCATCTTTAAACAATCTTTATCGCTAAACGCTTGGCGATAGGCTTTATCCGCATGTGCTGGTGAGGCATGATGCGTAATCAATCCATCTAATGAGAGTCGTCCCGACTCGGCTAAATGTTTCACAGCCAATAAATCTTTAGGCTGCCACTGCGCCGCCACCCGAATGCGAGCCTCGCGCATAAATGCCTGAGGGAATGAGAAGGTCATTGGGGCGTCATAAAAGCCAGCCAGAACGATTTCACCGCCGGGCGCTAAACATGAAATCAAGGTATCGAGTAGCGCTGCGTCACCACTCACATCGACAATCGTTTTGTAATAGCGCTTTTGATCTGCTTTTGGGTCAATCACTTCGTATCCAATCGCACCTTTGCGACGATCGGTATCGCTTTCCCAAACCACTGGTGATTTGCCAGCAAGTACCGCTATGCGCGCAATGAGACGACCTAAAACACCGTGACCAATAATCAAATCAGGCTGCTGACTACCCTCAGCGGATGTGACGTGATGGGCGGTTGCGGCTAAGGCAAAGAGAACCGCTTCTGCACCTAACTTGTTATCCACACCAATTACTCGACTCGCAGGCACAACTACGCGTGATGCAGCGCCACCAAAGAGGCCTTTCACATCACCAAAGCAACGCGCCCCTGGAACGAATACACGCTGACCGGGCTGATACCCAGACCGAATTCCTGCTTGATAAATTTTGCCGACCGACTCATAGCCCGGTACCAGCGGATAACCCATGCCCGGGAAGTGAGGCATGCGCCCACTCCATAGAAGTTTTTCGGTGCCCGTACTGATACCACTCCATTCAATATCAACCACCACATCGGTTTCGGTAACGGGTGATAACTTCAACTCACTCAAGACAACGCTCTCGGGCTTCTCGAGCACGATGGCCTTTGCTTGATGGATTGTGTTCATAGTGTCATTTCTTATTTACATATTTTATGTGTAAATATTTATTTACATTACTCATTCTTCACCAGTTTGGGGATAATTTATCTAGGGGTTTTTACTGATGACCCCCAGTATTTACAAGGCTTTTTGGGTTAAAAATAGCTTTTAGACTCTAAGCTACTGAAATCATTGGTTTTTTACAATGCAAGATCTGCGCATTCAAAGGGATAGCCGATGGTAGGAGCCGAACAGCCTCAAAACCGGCCTCCACCAGCATTTGGGTAATTTCTGCCTGGGAACGCGGTCTTCCCCGCCCCATTGCCAGTAAATAGAAGCCAAAATACGCAGCGCCCATTGCCTCTTGACCCGGGGTATCTGCCATGGGCTCCGCTAAGATTAAGCTTGCACCCGGCTCTAAGGCATTAAAAACATTACGTAATAGGGTGTTGACCCGAGAGTCATCGTGATCAAAAATAACTCGGATGAGCGTAGCCACATCCGCGCCCTTGGGTAATGCCCCATCGAAAAAATTTCCACCAATGGCCTTGATCCGGTTGGATAAATGGGCTTGACTAATGTGAGTAGTTGCTAACTCAGCCACGCCCGGGAGATCAAAAATCGTGCACTTCAGATTTGGATAACGCTTTGCGAGTTGAGTGACAAATGCTCCCTGCCCGCCACCAATATCCAGTAAATGGCGATGCTTGGCAAACGAATAGGCATCGATCACCTCGGCAGTGACCAAAGGTTGGGTGTGCGCCATGAGCTTTGAATAGTTCGCAACGCGCTCAGCCGATAGGGATTCTGGTTTGGGATCGTGGGCGTGATTGATATAGGGCCAATACTCTGCCATCGCCGCTTTCCCAGAAATGTCACCGCGTAACAGTGCTAACGGATCATGTAAGTCGCGATAGAAATCGCCGTGGTGCACGATCATATCGACGAGAGCTCGGTTACCAACTAATGGTGCACCCAGCATGCCAAGTGCATAGTGTTCATTCTCTCGTTTCGTTAAAAGACGAATTGCAACCGCGGCATCAAGTAAACGATCAACCCCCGCGGGCGGTAGTGCAATACGCTCTTGCAATTGTGTTTTGGATAAGGCTCCGTTTGCAAGCAGCTCAAAGAGATTGACTTTCACACACGCCAACAAGATTTGGGAATACACAAAACCTGCCATGACACCAAAAAGTGCAGAAGCCTGACGCCGCACAATCCAACGTGTCAATGGAAAGCGTGCAGCCCAGCGTTGAAATCGTGCTGACGCAATAACGCTATTTCGCCAGTCGGCGAATACTTCACTTAGAGTTCGTTGACGGGTCTGCGTGTCGTTGGACACACGCTCAGACAGTGGCATGGTGATGCAGTGGTCGACTAGTATTCATAAACCATGCTTCCGGAATCAAGCGCTCGGCTTCTTTCGCTACTAAGGCGCGTAGCATCTTCTCACCTTTGCAGCTTGGAATTGAATGAATTGCTTTGTAAACCAACTCATCAAAATGCTGAACCGCACCCACCAATCCCAAGTCTCGCGCAGAACTGGGTCGATCATGGGTTAGGTCTTGACCTTGTGGTTTACCCATCATCGCTTGGTCAGCCAATACATCCCGAATATCATCGGCCACTTGATAGGCTTCGCCCAACCACTCCCCTAATGGTTTCCAAGTATCGGCATCCGCTCCTGCGGCTTGTGCGCCCGCTGCGGTTGCGGCTTCAAAGAGTGAGCCTGTTTTTTCTTTTTGATATTGCGACAGTTGTACTTTTGATTCGCATTCCCAGGCTTGACCGGATACGATGCCATGCGGTGCCCCCACTGAAGCAGCGATTGTTTTTAGAAGTGGTGCGAGACGCAATGGGGAGCGCATACTGCACGAGGCAATGTACTGAAATGCCAACACAATCAGTGCATCGCCAGCAAGTACAGCAACGCGTTCACCAAATGCCGCATGCACTGATGGCTGGCCACGACGCACCATGGCATTATCAAAACAGGGTAAGTCATCGTGCACTAGTGATGCGCAATGCAAAAGTTCAATCGCGCCTGCGGCCGCAATCGATAAATCTGGGTCATCATCCCCGCAAGCTGCAGCAACCGCCAAACACAGCTGTGGCCGAATGCGCGCACCACCCGGGAAAACCGCATGGTGCAAGGCCCTTTGTAAATTTTGCGGGGCTGTCTTAGACTCTGCGATGGCAAGAGCTTGATGCAAGCCCGTTTCAATGCGCTGTTGCATCACGTGACTGGGGCTAATTTTTGAGCTCATGACCGGCTTTCAGAGTTAATCGGGTCGTAATACGGGTGTAAAAAGTGTAAATATTTTTTTACACTTATTATGATGATGAATATAGACAGCTAATGCAACAGGGTCAATCAAACAAATCTAGGGAAAACCCTAATGAGCGCCATTAATCGCATTCCCTACGACTGGCCCAATCGCCAGATTAGCCGTTCAATCACCGTGAGTGATCTCACCTGGCATGTGCAAATCTCCGGTAAAGGGCCGGTGATTTTGTTATTGCACGGCACCGGCTCCTCGACACACTCCTGGGGAGAGCTCACTCCCTTACTCAATCAAGAAGCGCAGGTACTAAGCGTCGATTTACCCGGGCACGCCTTTACATTGGGGGCTTCGGTAGACTCTTTGCGACTTGAGCAGATTGCAAGCAACTTAATTGCGCTCATTAGCGAACTCAAAATGCCATGGCCGACTATGGTGGTTGGCCATTCCGCTGGCGCTCCCTTGGCGCTAGCCTTTGCCAACCAAGCGCCCACCAAACCTCAGATCATCATTGGTCTTAATCCCTCGTTAATACCGCCGCCGCCAAGCTATACCCAATTTTTTGGACCAATGCTTGGGCCGGTTACCAAATCGGCAACCCTCGCATCGATCCTGGCTAAGATTGCGCCGCTCTCAGGCATGACCGATCGTTTATTGGATTCCACCAACACCAATTTGCCAGAGACCAATCGCAACTACTATCGTCGCTTATTTGAATCGCCTGAGCATGTGCGCGGCGCGATGAACTTTATGGCCTCAGCCAACATCGATCAAGTACTCAAAGCAGGTTCAAACCTTCCAAGCAAGTTAATTTGGGTGATTGGTGAGAGTGATCAGTGGGTGCCAGAAATCGGTCTCAAGAAAATCATCAGTCAATACTTTCCTAAATCAACGGTGATCTATTGGCCAGGCGGCCACCTCATGCACGAGGTCGAAACCGCAAAGACCGCTGATTTAATCTTAAGCGAACTGCGAACCATCAAGAAGTAATTGGTTTAGGTGTGCAGGACACCTAAGACCGCTTGCGAAAGCTCTTGAGCACGCGCATGCGGTAGTGGCAAATAGTAAGAGCCAATGAGTTGTGCAATCTGTTGGCTCTCCTCACGCGCTTGCGGGGAAGTGTCAATCCATAAACTTCGCACCTTCACTTGAGATGCTAGTTTTGCGGATTGCTCCGCATCGGCTTGCGCTTGGGTGCGCCCTGGCGTTCCATCACGTGCAATATTGGCGCGGCCATCAGTTAGGAACACCAGGGTGGGGGTCATCCCTTTTTTGAGCGACCCTTTTGCCAGTGCAAAGGCCGTGTCAATCGCTTTGGCTAGTGGGGTCCCACCACCACCGGGTAGCGATGCTAAAGAACGTTTCGCTCTCACCAAGGAACGCGTTGGGCTTAACAAAAGTTCTGCTTCGCTTCCCCGAAAACTAATGAGTGCCACCTGATCGCGTCGTACATAGCACTCGGCAAGCAGTAACTCTACTGCGCCTTTTGCTTCAGCTAAGCGATTGATCGCTGCAGAGCCGGAGGCATCGACCACAAAGGTTGTGAGTGTTTGATTGCATTGTCGATAGCGTTTAACCCGCAGATCATCCTTGCGAATGAGGATTTTTGGTTGCGACTGATTTTTACTACTCTTGAATTGAAGTTGCCGAATCCGTTGCCATGGCACGGCGGCTCGCAGGGTATCAATCAAACTCAGTCGTTGATGACCAGAGGGCATACCAGGCTTTGAGCCCATTGGACGACCACGCTGATTACTCAACTGACTCGCACCCGCCTTTCCAACGGAATGATTTTTTTGACGAACCAGCGCGAGCTGTGTCAGTCGATCAAGCAACTCGCGCGGAATCGCTGCTTGAGCCGCCTCTAATATCTGGTCTTCTAAAACATCAGTCTCGTGATTCGGGGATTGGGTCTCCTCTGAATTAGCTTCCTCGTTTTCTTCAGGAGTTGGTTCATCCTCAGCTTGAGTCTCATCGGCCATATCAGGTATTTGTGTTGCTCTGGGTAGCAATACCAAGGTCACCGCGCGCTCAAGATGCTCTTGACTGGGCTCATCCTGCTGCCAATCAAAATCAATTGCAGCCAAGTACCGTGCAGTACGCACCGTAAATTGCACAGCGCGTAAGGACTCAATGCCCAACTGCGCTGCTATTCCAATCAGTGCCGCATATTGCTCATCACGGAGAGTGATTTGCTCAACCCGCTCTTTAATCCCGACCGGATCTAAATCCAGAAACTCTGCGTCGAGTTTGGTATCGGGTAGGTCACGCCAAGCCAGCGAGTCTAAATCAAGATAAAAGGCGCAGCGCTCCATTAATTTTGGATTGACAACTTCATCCTCTTCAATGCTTTCGTCAAGCGCGATCACCCCCATCGCGCACGCAATCCGCTCTCCATGGCCATCACGCTCAACCTGAATGCTGCCATGATCTAAAGCGGCAGCAATCCGTGCTACCGTCCCCGCTTCCAAACGTTCGGCCATCGGCAGAATCACAAGATTGTGATCGCAATGACTTAAGAGTCCTGGTCGAAAAACCGGCTTGCCCGAGATGATGGTGGCCTCAATATCCAAACCACCAAGTAGGTTCTCATCAGAAATGCCACTGGGAATCTTACGCAATGGTGTTATTAAACCGTGATGACGCGCAAGCTGTTCGAGTGCTTGGATCCAACGTTCACGGACAGGCCCAGACCGTGCATGGACAATTACTCCACCAAACTCATGGGGAGCGAGTGCAATGAGCTGTGCAACGTGGAGACACGTTAACCAGTAAGTGGGCATACCCTAGGTAAATAACTCGTCAAGTGCGCGTTGTACGCGGGTCGCTGAACTCGATTCATCCAGTGGGTTACGACGCAAACGATGCTGCAGGGCTGGCACCGCGATCCGTTTGAGATGATCGCGAGTTACTTTATTTTTTCCATCAAGTGCAGCAACTGCCCGCGAGGCTCGTAAAAGCGTAAGTTCACCACGCAGACCGTCGGTACCAAGGTGAGCACAAAGCGTACTCGCATCCCGAAGTAATTTGTCATCAACTTTGACGCTTGCGAGTTTCTTACGAGCACTTGCCATCGTCTCCCGAATCTTTGCGTCCTCCTTATCCCAAATCTTCATGAATGCATCGGGATTACGCTCAAATGCGTCACGGCGTTTGATGATTTCGATACGACTTGTCATATCGGTCGGTGTTTTCACTTCCACGGCAAGACCAAAACGATCCAAAAGTTGTGGGCGTAACTCACCCTCCTCGGGGTTACCGCTACCCACCAATACAAAACGGGCTGGATGGCGCACACTCAACCCCTCACGTTCGACCACATTCTGTCCCGAGGCAGCGACATCAATTAATAAATCAACAAGATGATCATCCAAAAGATTAACCTCATCGATATACAAAAACCCGCGGTTGGCCTTGGCCAATAAACCAGGTTCAAAGGCCTTCTCGCCAAGCGTTAGGGCTTTTTCAATATCCAAGGCCCCAAGTACGCGATCCTCGGTTGCTCCCAAGGGTAAATCAACCACGGGAACGGGGCGAAGTTCAGTCTTGACTTTAGTTTTAGCTCCTGAACTGCAAATGGCACACAAGCTCGCCATGGCTTTGGGATCACATCCATACGTACAGTCTTTTACAACGGTCATGCTTGGCAAGAGCGCTGCTAAACCACGTACTGCGGTTGACTTACCGG
>VGIH01000075.1 GCA_016867965.1 Betaproteobacteria bacterium
GCAAATATTGGATGATTTTTTAAAGTGGAATCAGCAAAATCCGCAATTTAACCCAGAGCAAGCTGCCAAAACCTTGATCCGTTTTTTTAAACAACGCTACCCCTGTAAGTGATGGCTTAATCGTTATACAATAATTCGAGTCCCGCCGATTCTTTTTGCTGAAAGGAAAAAAATGCTCCAGATGCTAATTAATGATTCAATGAGTACAAAAGACAAGGTCATGAAAATCGCTGGTTTTGTTGGTATGGTTGTTAGCATTACCCTAGCGTTTTACTTGATCTTCTCAGCAAGTGCCCCTGACTCCAAAACCGCTGTGTTCATATTCTCCCTGGGGTCCGGTCTTGCTCTTGGCTACTTGTCATTTGCTATTAAACAAAAACCCCGAAATTAATTCAATTAATTTTTTCCCACATGGCTCCATCGCGGAGCCATTTTATTTTCTTGAGAGCCATCGATGAAGCATGAAACCAAAGGTATGTTAGTTGGTTTCATTGGTATTTTTATCTTCAGTCTGACCTTGCCGGTTACCAAAATAGCCGTTGAGATTCTTAATCCCTATTTTTTGTGCTTTGCCCGCGCATTACTCGCTGGGATTTTGGCTGGAGCCTATCTGATCTACACCAAAGCACCGATTCCAGATGCTAAACAAATTCGTCAATTTGTGATTGTGGCGCTTGGAGTGGTCTTTGTTTTTCCGTTATTTATCAATATTGCGATGACCACGGGCGAGGCCTCTCATGCCGGTGTTATTTTGGGGATCATGCCTTTGGCTACCGTGGTTGCGGGGGTTTTGCTGTTCCACGAGAGACCTTCTTTTGGCTTTTGGATGAGCGCCCTGACTGGCTGCACCTTGGTATGTACCTATGCCTATTTAAATAGTGAAGGGGGGTTCCGGTATACCGATCTCTTGCTATTGATTGCCTGCGCGGCAAACGGAATGCCTATGCGATTGGCGGTAACTTATCGCGGACAATGAATGCGAAACATGTTATCTCGTGGACTTTAGTACTCTCACTACCGATCAATCTGCTTGGTAGCGCCTTTACATTTCAAGAATCCTATTTCATGGCTGGCACCACAATTTGGATTAGCTTTTTATATCTGGGAATTTTTTCAATGTTTATTGGATTCTTCTTTTGGTATGGCGGTATGGCCATTGGCGGAATTTCTCGCGTGAGTCAAGTGCAGCTACTGCAACCATTTTGTACCTTGTTGGCTTCTGCCATTTTGGTCTCTGAGCCTATTACATTGATGAATATTCTTTTTGCTGGACTTGTGATTACAACTGTCATGATAGGGCGCCAGATGCTCGTTCGTCGGGCACAGACTGTCTAATTTTATAGACGGGCAGGTGGATTCAGATTATGAAATTAACCGCTAAATCAAGCCAGTAAAGGGTCTGATGGCTCAAGATCTCCAAAAAATGCGGGATTATCCCTAGAGTTATCCCCTTGTATTCAAGTAATCCCTGTTGCAAACTCTTGAACATTATCAGTTGCGAATCGCTAAGGCATTGATAATTTATATTTAGGAGACTTCTATTTTGGGTTGCTCTTGCAAGCTATTCTCTAAAGTTTGTTAATTGTTTGTTTAAAGGAAAAATATGAATAAAGCTGAACTCGTAGAAAAAATTTCTGATGATGCTGAACTTTCAAAAGCAAGTGCTGAGCGTGCTCTGAACTCCGCAATTGAAAATATTATCAAGGCAGTAACAAAAGGTGAATCTGTTCAGTTAGTTGGTTTTGGAACCTTTAGTCAAGGTAAGCGTTCGGCACGTACTGGTCGTAATCCAAAGACTGGTGAAGCGATTAAGATTGCTGCTTCAAAAACCGCCAAGTTTTCTTCTGGTAAAGCGTTTAAAGACGCTGTTAACAAACGCAAGTAATCTCCAAGCTATGCCTTGAAAGCCGCCCAACCGGGCGGTTTTCTTTTTCAATTAATTCGAAAGAGCAGGGTGACGGATATCTTAATCATTGGCGATGGTTTTTCAGCCGCTGTTGCCTTGGTTCATCTGCTACGTCAAGGGATTTATTCACAATCCATTTCGATTCTTGGTAAACGTACTTTAGGGCGGGGTAATGCGTATGACTGCGTCAGTCCTGCATTTCGGCTCAATGTGCGTGAGGATCTCCCGATAATCTTCTCCGAGGATCCATTACATTTTGCAAGGTGGGCTAAAGAGCACATTAATGACCCCCAAGCCAAAACAAGCGCCGGTCATTTCTATCTACGCAGCGATTTTGGGGCATACATGACTGAATTGGTTCATCATCAACTTAGTGGGAGAACCATCAATCAAATTCAAGGCGAGGCACAGCGCATCACTGGGTCTGATGGCCAGTGGAGAGTGGAACTCAAGACTGGTGAACGTATCGATGCAAAAGCAATTATTCTGGCAACTGGTAATGCCCCGCCGACCTGGCCCTGCACACTGCGTGTGGAAGAGACCTCAAACCATCTCACCTTGACTGAGAACCCGTGGCTAGGAGATTATCTTCATCGAATACCAGCAAAGGATTCTGTTCTTTTGCTTGGTGGCGGATTGACGGCGCTTGATGCCATCAATGGTTTAGTGGAACAGGGTCATCAAGGTAAAGTCTTCGTGATTTCTCCTCGAGCCATTTTTCCGCCTTCCCAGGCGCCATGGACTCGAACAAAGGAACCAGAATGGCCAAATCCGATGAATCCAGCCCGATTGGTGCGCTTTATGCGCCACTATCTCCCCAATACCCCAAGCGATCAATCGGAATGGCAATGCGCGTGGGAGGAGTTACGACCCGATCTCAATCGCATTTGGCAGAGGTTTAATCCGCACCAACGTCGTATTTTGATAAAACGCTTTGGATGGCTTTGGAATCTCTATCGATTTCGGGCTTCACCACAAACCATTGCGGCATATCATCAATTGCGTGATCTGCAACAAATCGAGTTTCGCTGTGGTCGTGCCAATCAAATTGCGGTGCGGGATGGAGCGATTCATGTAACCCTAAGTCAGGGTGAGGTAGTCCGCGGTCAACACCTAATTAATTGCACCGGTGTGGCACGTGACCCACTGCTTGATCAAATGACGCATACCATTACTAACCCTGATGCACTTAAACGTTCGATCGCAATCGATTCACAGCTTGCCGTTCTTGATCAAAACGGCAGGGCCTATCAAAGCCTTTGGATGATTGGGCCAGCGACCATGGGAAGCTTAGGGGACGTGATTGCGGCAAGTGCGATTGCCAAACAAGCTGAGCAGCTTGCGAAATCAATTCGATTAAACTGGATGGTAAATTACCATGTCTAATATTTGATCATGAATCAACTTACACCTGCGCTTTGTATTGAGTCGCATCAATCTCTCCAGACGATGGGGCAAAAACATTGAGTAACAGAATGAGCGTAATCATCCCAACCACGGGGATTGTGACTACGATTACCTTGGCCGAGGTAGTACAAGGTAAGAGTTTGAACTTAAAAAAGATTAGCCAAACAATCGTGGCATAGATAGCAAGGAGGAGAGCTTCCATTAGGGGTTGCTCGACTCTGGTTTGGATTTTGAATCTGCTTCATGAATCGGTGAGTACTGATCTGTGCCATAGGCAAGTTTGTACATGGTTGGTCGGGTATACGCCCATAAGTAGGCAAAGGGCCACAGAAGGCCGCCAAAGAATAGCGATAGAACGCATAAAGCATGAATGGCATCGCGTTGCGGATGTTGACGGCGTTTTGCAACCGTATCTGGCCAAATGTGGACAAACCAAAAGAGCGCGATTAGGGCAATCGGCAAAACAATAATCACAACCCACGAAACGACATTTGCAAACCCATCAATTAAATGAGCGGGCATGAATGAAGCATGGGCAGGCAAAGGGAGGAGTAATGCAGATACCATCACAAGAAGGAGGGCGCTTGTATTCATTGGCTATTCCTTAAGTTGGTATGAATTTGGCTAGACAAATCATACATTGCCAAGAGTATGATCGATAGCCTATGGAGAAGGCTATTTGCCATAAAGCTAATATTCCCTAGAAAGCCTCTTTCTCCGCTTCTAAATAGGCAAGGCTTGTGTATTTACCAATATTGCCATCAAAGCCTTGCATCGTTTTGGCTCGTTTGCTAACCCGTGGGTCCTTAAGCACCAATGATTTGGCAACGCTTAGATCTTGACCATCTTTTACGGCTTTGACGCAGGTATCGTAAATGCCTGCTAAGAACTCACCATATTCATTGAGGAGCTGTTTGCTAGGCTCCCCATGACCCGGGACCCAAAGTTGATCCCCCTCAGTGGCTTGTAAATTCTTATAGGTCTTAAATGTCCCCACATACGATCCATCATCAATATTGGCGATGCGATTACCCATGGCAATATCACCAACATAGGTCACCTTATCTTCAATGACCTGCATGCAAATATCGCCCGGTGTATGCGCAGTGCCATGGTGATGAACCTTAATGCGTACATCACCAAAATGAAATACATCACCGTGATTTGCGTCATGGGTTGGTGGAATTACTTTGGTGCCTGCAGTTGCTTGATTGGTCCAGCGCTCTATTAAATTGCGCCATGCATTGCCTTCAATGCCTTTGATCTGTTTAATGGAGTAAGGATGGGCATAAATGGGCATGACCTTACTGTAGGTCTCAATAAATGCTTGATTTCCTAAAAAATGATCGCCATGGTAATGCGAATTAAAAATCGCAATCACCGGCTTATCCGTTACCTTCTTGATCATCCGGATCGCCATTTCACCAATTTGCAAGGAGGCACCGGTATCTAAAATAACTACGCCTTTGCTCGTGACCACAAAGGTGACATTGGCCATCATGCCGCGATTTTCAGGTGTTGGAAAACCATCGGGCGAATAAATCAGCCATACATGCTTACTAATTTGCTTTGCAGGAATATCTTTGACTGGTGGCCCTTTAAAAAAATCCTCAGCCGCGGTAGCAAATTGCATGGCTTGCGGCATCAGCATGATCCCGCTGGCTCCAGCGATCCATTTGAGTGCCTGACGACGCGAACGAGCAGCCATTGAATACCCCCATTGATATATTCAGTTTAGCGAATATTTACCAAGCCCCATCAAAATGAGTGATTACCTGAGTAAATTATTCATCCTTGGGGAAGCTACCCCATCACTAATTTGGCAATCTGAGTGTAAAGAGGGATTCCGATGATTAAATTGAGAGGAAAGGTAATACCTAAGGACATGCCCATATATAAAGCGGGACTCACTTCGGGTAAGGCGTGCCGCAATACCGCTGGAACCGCGATGTAAGACGCGCTAGCGGCTAACACCATCAATAGAATCGTGTTGCCCAATTCCACCTTGAAGAGGTAGCAGAGCAATAACGCAAAGAGCGAGTGACAAAGCGGTGCGATAAAAGCGTACACAATCAAACGTCTGGGTTTGCCCTTGAGATCCACAAAACTCTTCGCACTCATTAAACCCATATCCAGTAAAAAGAATGCCAGCATACCTTTGAACAAGTCCACCGAGAACGGCGCCATCACCTTTTGTCCATCCGGACCTGAAATGATGCCAATCAACATGGCACCGAGAAGCAATAACTGTGCACCATCGGTAAATGACTCGTGCAGTAGTTTGCCCACTTTCATGGGTTGCTTGGATTGCGACACCGAGGATTTCGCACGATTGGCGAGGAAGATCGCCAAAATAATGGCCGGGGATTCCATGAGTGCCATCGCAGCGGCCATATGACCACCATACTCAATCTGAACATGATTAAGGTATTGGGTGGCAGTGATGAAGGTGACCGCACTGACGGATCCATACGTCGCTGCAATTGCTGCGGAATCCAAGGCATTGAGTTTGGTCTTTAAAAAGTAATAACTAACGAGCGGAATAATGCATGCAAGGGCAATCGCAATTCCTAAACTGGTAGTAATTGCAAAGGTAAGTCCAGATTGGTGCAAAGCGAACCCACCTTTTAGTCCCAGAGCCATTAAAAGGTAAAGAGACAGAAAGCGGGTGATGGGTTGTGGGATCTCGAGGTTGGAACGAACCAATCCTGCAAACACGCCAAAGATAAAAAACAGGATGGCGGGATCAATAATCGTGCTCATGAGTTGTTATTTTCTCATTTTTGTAACCTAGGATCTGAAAAGTGCAATTTGCAAAGAACCACCCAAACCCAATTAATTAAGCGCGCGGCTGCTGATGGCTTTGCCTTGTGTATTCACTTTTACAAGAAGCATTTGTCCTACGCCAACCGACATGCCTGTGTAGGCATAGGTATTGACCTGATGGGTCACCAAAATCAGCGGTAATTTGTTTGACTTTGATAGTTGCTGCCGCACAAATACCTCTAACTCCCTGGTCTGTTTACCGCCCTCGCTCATTTCATTAAAGAAGGAACCAAGCGAGCGCTCCGATGTCACTGGACCTTTATTTAGCAAAACCGCCGTATCGAAGCAGCGGCACCAAGGGCTGCTGAACACGCGAGCCTCTCGAATTCCTTGCTGACTCAACCAAACACCAATCTCTTTGGCTTGCTGACGACCATATTCACCAAGATTACGTTGGGTCGAGCAATCGCCCAGTCGATACCCAGATGGATCACCAATTCCCGGGGCATCGGCATGACGCATCACAATCAGCGTTGAGCCAGACTGCAGTTCAGAGAGTAAATTCGCATTGGCAACTGGAGAGATGCAGAAAAATCCCCAGAGAACCAGCAGTAGGCGTTTCACGGTAACACCTTACCTGGGTTCATGATGTTCTTGGGATCTAAGGCAGTTTTAATGGAGCGCATGAGTTGGTGCGCCACCGATCCACGATGCGCCTCTAGGTCGGGAAGTTTGAGTTGCCCAATACCATGTTCAGCAGAGATAGAGCCGTGGTGTTTCTCGACCTGGGAATAGACCACATCATGAATCGCTTCCTCATGAACGCAATTGAATTCGCTAGCATTGACTCCAAGCGGCGGTGCAATGTTGTAATGCAAATTGCCATCGCCCAAATGACCAAAGTTAATGATGCGGACCCCAGTAAATTGATCCCGAATCAATTGATCGGTCTCGGTGATAAAGGTGTCTAGCTCTGAGATTGGGAGCGAGATATCGTGTTTTAGATTGGCGCCTTCTTGCGCTTGTGCCATGGTGATGTGCTCACGCATGGTCCAAAACGATTGGGCCTGCGAGAGATTGCTCGCAATCACGGCATCATTTGCAATACCCGCTTCAAACGCAGCCTCAAGCACCTGTTCCATTAAATTACGCGCATGCTCTTCACCTTCATGATCGGATAGTTCAACTAAGACCGTATAAAAGGGATCATTGGCCAAGGGATTTTTCATATGAGGAAACTGTTTGGCAGTCAGGTCTAACGAATCCTTTGACATCATTTCAAAGCCAGTGAGTAAGGCAGCAGTACGCTTTTGAAAAAGACTCAGTAATTCAATCGTTGCTGGAATATTGGGTACTGCTACTAAAGCAGTCCATTGGGTCACCGGCAAGGGATACAACTTGATGACCGCTGCAGTAATAATGCCAAGACACCCCTCGGAGCCAATATATAAATCCCGCAGATCAAAGCCGGTATTGTCTTTGCGCAAGCTGCGTAGGCCATGCAGGATTTCACCTTGCGCAGTAACGACCTCAAGACCTAAACACAGTTCACGGGCATTGCCGTAGCGCAGAACATTGGTGCCGCCGGCATTGGTTGCTAAGTTGCCACCAATCTGACAGCTCCCCTGAGCACCAAGGCTGAGTGGAAACAGAAATCCTTGCGTCTTGGCGGCCTCTTGCACGGTTTGCAAAATACAACCAGACTCCACCACCATGGTTTGGTTGCTTGGATTAATTTCGCGGATCGCATTCATGCGCTTAAGATTAAGAACAATCTGCTGGCCCGAATCATTGGGCGTTGCGGCCCCACACATGCTGGTATTACCGCCTTGCGGAACGATGGAGATTAACGCTTGATCGCAAGCCTTCACAATCTTGGCAACCTCTTGGGTTGTTTTGGGAAGTAAAACGGCTAGCGCTTTGCCGTGATAGCGATTGCGCCAATCGCTGAGATAGGGCACTTGATCTTTGGGTTCCACCAATACATAGGCATCACCTAATACCGATTGGCAGTAGGAAATAAAATCACGCTGATTCATGAAACCATTCTAGTGCTTGGATTCGTCTTTTGCTTTCGCCTTAGCCGCTGCTTTGATCGGCTTGAGATACATCAGTAAGGCAACAAAAACAGTGACGGATAGGATCAGTTCAAGAATGGCCATCCACATATTCCAACCCGACTCGGTGATGCGCGTTAATGCTTCAGTGGTGTAGATGAGAATCGCCATACTGCTCCATTGCATGGTGTATACACTCGCGCGCCACACACCTGGCAGCATGATGATTAAGGGCACTGCCTTTAGGATTAACCAAGAACCACCAGGCCGAAGCGGTGCAATTAACCATTCCCAGGCCACACACAACACGATTAAATCAACGATTGCGGCACTGGCAATCAGCACATACTTATCTTTTTTCAGTAATCCACTGAGCATGATTTATTGGCCACCATGAAGACGTAAAGCAACTTCAGCCAAACGCTTACCTTGTGCAATGGCTAAGCGGGATTCTTCTGCACTAATCGGCGCGCTGCCATCGGCATGCGCAAGATGCGATACCCCATAGGGCGTGCCGCCACTCGTGGTATTCATGAGCTCAGGGTTGCTATACGGTAGACCAAGCACCACCATGCCGTGATGAAAAAGAGGAATCATCATAGAGAGCAGGGTGGTTTCTTGACCACCATGCAAGCTACCGGTACTGGTAAAAACACAGGCGGGCTTCCCTTGCAGTGCGCCGCTTAACCATTGTGAGGCACTACCGTCCAAAAAATACTTTAGCGGTGCAGCCATATTGCCAAAGCGTGTGGGTGATCCTAGAGCCAGGCCAATGCATTCCTCTAAATCAGCGTACTCGACATACGGAGGCCCATCCTTCGGAACGGGTGGCTCGCTGGCTTCGCAAACGGTTGACACTGCAGGCACCGTTCGCAGACGCGCGCTAACTCCGGGCACACTCTCTATTCCTTGGC
>VGIH01000076.1 GCA_016867965.1 Betaproteobacteria bacterium
GATTGAATATTTGATGAAGCGCAAACTGGGGCTTTTTTCATGAGGGTGAATACCGATGTTAGGGGTAAGCGTGTCTTGCTCTTGGGCGCCTGCGGGGTACTTGGCCGTGCCCACGCCCGCGCACTCGTCGAACATGAGGCCCAGCTAATCGTTGCCGACCGACCCGGCAGCACTGTGCTGGACGATGCAAAAGCGTTAGGCATTCCTGGCATCGAGGTTGACATCGCCCAGGAGTTCGCGATTATCAATGGCATTGCCCGCGCGGCGGAGCTATTTGGAGGACTGGATGGCGCCATCTTCAATGCTGCCGTCACTAGCGAGGGTTTGGTAGCTGGCGGCGGCAATGCATTCCCCGCTTTCGAGGATTATCCGCTTGCACTTTGGCAGAAGGCAATCGATATCAATCTGACCGGCGCCTTCTTATTCGCGCGGGAGGTTGGCAAGGTGCTTAAGGACGCCAAGCGCGGCAGCCTAATCAATATCGCAAGTATTTATGGTGTAGTTGGCCCTGATCATAGTATCTATGACGGACAACTCCTACGATCTTTTCCTGCTTATTCAGCATCCAAAGCTGGCATCATTGGTTTAACGCGCTGGCTCGCCACCTGGTGGGCGAAGGACGGCATCCGAGTAAACTGCGTTTCGCCCGGTGGGGTTTATAACGGCCATGATGAACGCTTTACTACGGCCTACGGCAACCGGACTCCCATGGGTCGTATGGCGAAACGTGAGGAGATCACAGGTATTTTGATTTATCTTTTGAGTGATTCGTCGAGTTATTGCACCGGACAGAATTTAATAATCGACGGGGGTTTTACGAGCTGGTAGATGCCATGCTCTGAAGGTACAAAGCTATCCCAGATGTCACACTTTCTCGGGATGGTGATCATAAAAGTTTTCAGAATAACCATCCAACGGGACTTCTTAAAAAAATCTACTTCTCAATTCAAGTTGCAGTGTAAGGGCCTAATGACGAATGGAAAAAACATCTAAGACTGATTGGCGTAAAGCTTTTCTGCGTGCTAACGCGACAATAGGACAGGCAATTAAAAACCTTGATGAGTCTAAGATGCAGATCTCACTAGTAGTTTCGGAAGATGGCGCCTTGCTGGGTACTCTTACGGATGGCGATATTCGCCGTGGTTTGTTGCGGGGGATGAATCTTGAGAGCCCGATCGACAGCATCGTTCATCGCAATGCGATTGTGGTGTCCACATCAATAAACCCTGATATGGCTTTTCGTATAATGCAGGCTAATAAGATTCGGCAACTGCCAGTGGTTGATTCAGAGAGGCGTGTAGTCGGATTACACCTCTTGGAAGCGGGTGCCGAGTCGTCAGCTCAGACTATTCCTATAGTCATCATGGTCGGTGGGCTTGGTACACGCCTACGACCTCAGACCGAAAAATATCCGAAGCCACTATTGCCGGTCGCAGGCAAACCGATACTGGAGCACATCATTGAGCGCGCTAAAGCACAAGGGTTCAGCCATTTTGTGTTGGCCGTCAATTATCTTGGACATATGATTGAGGACTACTTTGGCAACGGTGATCGTTGGCAGGTACGGATCGACTATTTGCGGGAAGATATACCATTAGGTACCGCGGGTGCACTTAGTTTGCTTCGGCCCCCGCCGGAGACTATGTTTGCCGTTTCAAATGGTGATGTGCTTACTGACATTCGCTACAGTGAAATACTTGACTTCCACGCCTACTACGATGCAACCGCTACAATGGCAGTGCGGCGTCATGAATGGCAGCACCCTTTCGGCGTCGTAAAAACGAACGGAGTTGATATCGTGGGTCTAAACGAAAAGCCTGTTAGTCGCACCTATGTAAATGCAGGTATTTACGTTCTCAACCCTTCTGCACTTGATCTTTTAGCTCCAGACGAGCCCTGTGATATGCCCGCACTCTTCGCGCGGCTGCGTAAGCAAGGCAAGCGAACAGTCGCCTACGCTATGTATGAACAATGGGTAGATATTGGAAGGCCTGAAGACCTTGATCGTGCAAGAAATGACGCCTTAAAAAATAAGATGGGATAATATGAATAGAAAAAAAATCGCATTAATTGGATATAGCCCTGCTAATTATTTTAAGAGCTTCGGAGAAACGCTAGAAGATTCTAGTTTTGAGGTCTTCTGGGTTCATATTACACGATCCGCTGCGATTGACCACAGAAATCTACTGACCACACCACCGGAGAAGATTCTCGACACTACTGAGAACTTCCGCCCAGATATAACGGATATTAAAAGATACGGGAAAGAGTTAGAAGAGCTGGAATACTTAGGAAGCCCGCGAATAAACGATATTATTCTCATGGATCGGATTTTAAGGAATAAAAGTTACGCATTTGCGCTCTGTTATCTTAACCATCTTCAGAGCGTACTATTGAAATTCTTTCTCGAAAACTCTATCGCTCTTGTCAGCAGCGGTCGAGACAGTGCGCTTCAATTGATTTCTATGCTCGTAAGCAACAAACTCAATATTCCTTGGATTGTCCCAACTCGCATACGTATCCCTCAGGAAATGTACATGTTTACATCAGGGCATACAACCAGTACTATCATCAATATCAGAGCACCTAATGCCAAAGATCGATTGTGGGCGAAAGAGTTCCTCAAAAACTTGAATCTAAAACACGACAAACCTGCTCTAAAGGCGGCTACTAGGAACTTATCGGATGTCTTAAAAATGATGCCAACACACACTAGATTATTTCTATCCAATCTAGGAGCTTCATTTGCCGAAAAAGGAAATAACTTTTCCCGGTATACGGTATTTGATCTTATGCTGATGTATCTGAAGAGGCGTTTTAATATGCTTGCCTTAAAAATTTTCCCACCATACTCTTCTGTGGGTAAGCAACCATTTTGCTTGTATGCATTACACACCCAGCCTGAATCATCAATAGATGTGGCTGGTTCTTATTTTTCAGATCAAATAGCACTAATTACTTTTATCACTCGTTCTCTCCCTGCTTCGCACGAGCTCTATGTAAAAATACATCCGACGGATCTGGATGGAAAATCTCTTTTATTTTACAAACGATTAGCCCGCTTACCAGGTGTGAGGCTCATTTATTACGATGTTGATTCAAAAGATTTGGCGCAGCGTGCATTGATTATTTTCACGTTGACTGGAACTATTGGTTACGAAGCTGGTCTGATGGGAAAATGGGTGATAACATTTGCAAAAAATTATTATAATAGTATGCCAACCGTGCGTTACTGTGAATCTCCACCTGCGCTTCCTGCACTTATTGAAGTGTTGCTCAAATCGAAGCCTCCCGATGATTTACACGATCGGTTGATAGAATTTATGGCAAATTTGAAAGCCCAGTCTTTTGAAGGTGAATTCAATCGAATGTACTTACCTATAATTGAACCACTCATTAAAAAAGATTTGCTATCGCTCCAGGAAGCTTATAACTGTCTTTATTATTTGCTCGTTCCCCCACTTTCATCTGAATTGGCTTATCGAAAAAATTGACGCGACGCTTCCGCTTAGTATTTATGAGATAGATCAAATGGAGAATCGAACAACTGTTCGAATGACCCGCGCTCCGCAGTGGCTTCCCAGTCAAAACACACGCCCGTGGTTCGATAGAGAGTCGGAGTCTATCTGGAGTATTAATGAAATGTATAGTCTTGATATATCGACGAATTTTTTAGTGTGGATATATTGAATCAATATAAAATAAGCGATAAGTCAACGTACATTTTATAAAATGCATAGTATCACTAGCGTCGTTAGTCAGCTTCGCATTTTAATTCGTTCGGTATGGTATGCCATCCGTTTTTTCGGACGCCCGATCAAGGTTCATCCGACATCAAAAGTATCTTGGCGAAGTATATTTAAGACGAATTGCGGGGGAGGGAAGATTGTTATTGGTTCAGACTGCGAAATTCATGACTATGCTATGATAATGACCTACGGTGGCAATATAACGATCGGTGACCATTGCAGTGTAAATCCCTTTACGATTATTTATGGTCATGGGAATACACAAATCGGTAGGGGCGTAAGAATCGCTGCACATACGGTAATTATCCCCTCTAACCACATTCCTGGTGACGAAATCACTCCATCTTACAAAAGGGGGTTCACTGCGCTAGGTGTTCGGATCGAAGATTATGTATGGATCGGATCGGGTTGCCGTATTCTTGACGGAGTAATAATAGGCAGGCATGCAATTGTGGGAGCGGGAAGCGTAGTTGTGCACTCAGTGTCCGACAATGTGACGGTCGCTGGTGTTCCTGCACGACCAATCAAGCTTCCTCTTTCCTAACGAGACGCGTTCCGTTACAGATTTCTTTCTTACCAAAAATACGTATCTTTCTAGATATATCTTTTAAGAAAATTAAAAAATGAAGTCTCAGTCAAGCATTGGCATTCCAAAGCCCACATCCTATGCATATGGCGAAAAATATCAGCTTGAACAAGTTGTTAAGCATCGTTCCCGCGCTGATAATCATTGGAGGCCGCGGATAGCTTTAGCGCACGAATTAATAGATCGGTATGTAATAAATTCCCTCGGGAATCCAAAACCGGAGGAAGTGGAAACTTTGGATGTTGGCTGTTCTATTGGAACAATGGCAATTGAAATGGCGTTGCGCGGATTTAAGGCAACAGGTGTTGATTTTGACGCAGCTGCGCTTAACATTGGTCGTGACTTAGCTGTCGAGGAGGGAGTATCCGTAAATTTCGTTCGGGCTGATATCGCAGAGTTAGAGATCGTAAGGACTCGATTTATTGATATAGCAATTTGCTTTGATATCTTTGAGCACCTACATGACGATGAATTAGGAGCCATGCTCCAGGCCATCCGCCGCCAACTCAGTAAGCGAGGTGCCCTGATCTTCTACACTTTTCCGTTGCAGTTCGATTATTTGTTTTTTAGTCGAAACTGGCTTCATTGGCCTCTGGTGCCTTTCAAATGGCTTCCATCTTCAATATTTGATCGTATTGCTCGAGCTTATGCTGGGTTATTAGATTTATATCTATTACTTGTAACTGGTCAATCCTATCGGGACTCCATTAAAAAGCATTCTCATTGCAACCCGACAACGAAAGCGAGATTGATAGATATACTGGAACGTGCTGGATATCTTATTAAATTTATTGAGTCTGGGAACGTGGTTAATTTTAAACCACATATATTACAACGATTTAATAGGCAGCCAATTGCACACCGGAGCTTATACGGTGTTGCGTACGCCGCTGACCAAGGGCGTTCAGAGATTGCGTGATGTATAAGAAAGATATTATTCGTCAAACGTCCACATCCTGTCATGCCGTAAATGCCGACGATGGCCTAGGTATTACAGGAAAAATAATCTGGCTTGTATTTAATGCGCTGAATAATAGATTTCCTTTATCTATTATAGATAATTCATTAATACAAAGAGATTTTAAGATTAGTAATGCTGATTTAGAATTGAATTGGAATTCAATAAGTAAAAATGCGTCGCCTGCGCGTGCACTCTGCGATCTGTTTTGGCTGAAACTACCACTACATTTTCTGGAAAATGAACTCGGAGGATTGCGCGCAATCGAGATCGGCTGTGGCTCTGGAGCCTACGGATTTTTAATAAATAAAATATTGGGAAATCGTGTGTATTACAAGGGTGTAGACGTTAAGCCTAATCCCGTGTGGGATTCTTATGCAAATCAACCAAACTATGAGTTTTTAGTAGCTGATTCTACTGATATTCAAGTTCATTTGAAGAACGCAAATTTCATTTTCACTCAAAGTGCTCTTGAGCACTTTGAGGAAGATTTAACGTTTTTTCGTGCGATTGCACGCTTCGTCGAAAATGCGAAACATACAATTTTTCAAGTACATTTGATACCCTCTGAATACTGTATAACCACATTCACTTGGCATGGAATTCGTCAATACTCTCCTCGAAACATTTCAAAAATAACTAATCTGTTTTCAAATAAAACTGAAAAGATTCTGTATAGACTGGGATCGCGACAGTGTAACAAAGTACATCGACGGTGGATCTCTAATAACAGATATTTTGGCGGAACCGATAAAAGAGAGCAAGAACATGCAAAGTATGGCGAAGAATTAAAGCGAGCAATCCATATTGATATGAAGAGTCCCGGAGAAAGAGAGTCTTGCTTCTATGCACTCGTATTAAAGAGTTCGCCAGTTTAATTTTAAATAAGCTAATTGATTTAACAAAAATTAGTGAAAATTATTTTATTTATACGCTCCCTCGAACTAGGGGGAGCGGAGCGTCAGTTGCTTAATCTTGCACGGGAATTATCAAAACATCATCAGATTATTGTATTGACTTTCTATAATTCTAACGAGTATGGGGCCCCAAATCTATCGCTGAAAAATTTACTCATACTAGCGTTAAATAAGAGAGGCAGGTGGGATATTCTAGCCTTTCTAATTAAATTTTTAAAAATAATACGGAAAGAAAAGCCTGACGTAATTTATTCATTTATGAATACAGCTTGTCTTATTTCGCTTCTAAGCCCGCTCGTATGGAGCCCTGTTGGTATTATTTGGGGTATAAGATCTTCCGATATGAGGCTAAGTTCGTACGGAAAATTACCAAGACTACTTCGATGGCTGGAGTGTAGGCTCTCGACCTTCGCAAATTTGATCATCTCGAACTCAGAGGCTGGTCACAGTCAAGCGCTTACCGATGGATACAAAAATAGAAAAATTATTGTTATTGCAAATGGCCTAGCTGATGATATTTTTAAGAGAAATGATGTTTCGGGCCACGAGATTCGACAAAGTTTGAGCATACCAAACGATGGTGTTGTCATAGGCACAGTAGCTCGTCATGACCCCATGAAAGGCCTAGAAGTTTTTCTTCAGTCAGCTAAGATCCATAATACGTCATTTCCGTCATCATATTTCTTAATCATCGGATCCGGAGCTCAAGAATATACAGCCTTTCTCAAAGACTACGCAAGATCGCTCGGTTTACAGGACCGTATAGCTTGGGTGGCAAGCACGACTAACGTTGCAGCTTACTACAATGCAATGAATATATTTACTTCTACGTCAATTTACGGTGAAGGATTCTCGAACGCCATAGGCGAAGCAATGCTGAGCGAGGTTCCTTGCGTCGTGACCGATGTTGGAGATGCAATGACGATAGTGGGTGACCGCGGCATAGTTGTCCCCGCCGGTTCTCCTCACGCTGTTTCCGCTGCATGGGCATCTCTCTTGAAGTTATCTCGTCTTGAGTTGCAGATGGTTGGATCTGAATTGCGCAAGCGTATTGCGGTCCATTACAGCATCAGTTCGATGGCTGAATTAACTGAAGTAGAATTGAAATCTGTGTTGCAGGCAGCCAAGAAGAAATAATCTAAAAACTTGGGTAAGACGGACCCATCGTGATTTCGCAAACTTTCAGATTAAATAAATTTATATTTAAATTTTTTCTTTTATGTGTTTTTTTTATATATTATGAAACAAAATTCGTACCTGGTGCGCTTCATTCCTGGTTGATGGTTATCGGATTGATACTTTCGATCCCGATTTTCGTAAATAAATATCTACGGCATCGCTCAAGTCTTCCTCTCGATTATCTTCTCATTTTCTGCCTGTTTTCTATAATTGTATTAGGCTTTTGTGTTAATTTTCAAACTGCAGAAAGACTTGATTTTCAAGCTTATGTTTTAATGCTTGCCACCTACGTCTACGTTAGGGAGAACACCGCCACCGATACATTTGAATTCCTACGTCTCCTCCTTAAATACTTTCTTTTAATTAATGGCTTACTTGTGATAATTCAATTACTCAGTGGGAGCTACTTTCCTGCCAGATTTTTGGCAGCAGGAGATCCACCTTTGATCATTGCGAGTGGTGTGTCCGATGGGCCAACCAAAAATGGAATGTTAATTTCATTTGCATTATCATTCTTAGTTTCAGGTATTATTTTTAAAAGGATTCCATTCTCGTTATTTGATGCTTTGGTATTTCTTGTTGGACTCACTTCTCTTATAATATCAAGTTCCAGGGCGGGACTTCTTAGTTTTATTGCAGTGGTATTTTTTGGACTTCTTTTTTCATTTCTGCAAGTCGTGCGAAGGCAGAGAGAATATAATATAGATTTTACTAAAATAATATTGTTTTCGGCGTTTATTTATATATCTTTTTTAATTATTGATGATAGCATTGGTTTTGAAATATTTTATGCATTCAGAGATCCCCTTGCAGATCGTTATGGAGCTGATACTGTAGTCTACAAACTGACGACATTTAGCGATTCTTCTTCTGAGGACCGATTCGACACAGCTTCTTTTTTCGTCAGAAAGTTCTTCGAATCACCTTTTCATTTTCTTTCTGTAGGGTTTGGGACCGGAACCTTTGAAAAACTGTATGGTTTGAATATGCATAATTCTTATCTTGAGTTAATATTCACTACTGGTTTTTGGGGTTTTCTCGCCTTTTCATTATTAGTTGGATCTGGTACTTTAAGAGCCTTGTCCAAGAAAAACCCTACGGTAATAGTTCCCGTTATATTTTCCTTAATTTCTATTATGGTTTTTATGTCCGCCCATGATGTTCTGCGAGGCAGAATTTTTTGGATCGCTCTTGGCATGATTTCGGCGTATTCATATTCTCATTCGAGACGTGATAATCGGGTAACCCTTAGAAGTTTTTGATTTAAAATAAAAATATTGCACGTTATTACAAGCTTGGGTAACGGCGGCGCCGAAACGGTGCTCTATCGATTGACAACAAGCGACGCTCACAACACGCACGTAGTTGTTTCATTGATGGATCGTGGCGTTTATGGGGAGCGTCTCATCAGGGCTGAGATCCCCGTCCATACGCTGGGAATGCATCGTGGGCGAGTGTCAATTAAAGGCATAGTTGATCT
>VGIH01000077.1 GCA_016867965.1 Betaproteobacteria bacterium
ACTGAGCTCATTTTGTATAGCGTGTTTCATATTGGTCGAGCGACCAACACCATTGCCGCCTCCTATGAAAAGTCCCTTGTGGCTATTAATCCTGTTGCATGGGTAGTTCCTGTGCAACTGGGGGATAGTTTTCGTAGATATCCTGTCGTAGGAACGAGTGTTGAGTTCTTTACTCGGATTAAGGCTCAAGGTCGCCATCTCGAGTTATCCGAGGGTAAAACACTGACCGATCCCACGCTCTTTGAGGTCGTACTAGGTGCTAATGTGGCCAAGAACACCCAACTGAAATTAGGTGAACAAATTGCCATTACCCATGGCTCAGGTACCGGCCCCAAGCAAGATCACAGTAACTCGCCCTTTCGGATTGTGGGTATCTTAAAGCCCAATGGCACACCCATCGATAACGCGGTGTTCATTTCCACCAATGCCTTTGATGCTCTGCATGACATTGAGGAAGGCGGTATCCAGTTTGCCAAACTCAATCCCGATTCTCAGGTGAGCGCCTTCTATGTGGGGCTCAAGGATCGCGGTAGCGTGTTCTCAGTTCGGCGTCAGATCGAGGCCTTACCAAACGCAGGTCTTATGGGGGTCATGCCAGGAGTTGCCCTAGATGATTTATGGTCGACCATGGAGGTAGCCGAGAATGCCCTCTTAATTATTTCTTTAGGGGTGTTGATCACCACTATCTTAGGAATTACCGCCACCCTACTGGTATCACTTGAGAACCGGCGTCGAGAGTTGGCGATCTTTCGGGCGATTGGAGCTAAGCCCTATCAACTATTACGCCTTGTGCTATTTGAGGCACTCTTCATTAGCCTGATTGGTATTGCGCTAGGTTGGCTAATTTTACAAATCATGATCCTCTTATCGACTGACTACTTCCGTACCTCCTGGGGTGTAGTCACCAGCATCGGGCCTCCCACCACCCATGATCTGCTTTCGCTACTGGCTCTCGTGATTGTGGTACTCATCTGTGCCTGCATCCCGGCCATCAAAGCCTATAGAATGGCACTCAACGAAGAGTTAAATCCCCCATCCACATGAGACGATCCTTCTTACGCCTATCGAGTGCCAGTCTAATCGGCCTTGTTCTCGGAGTAAATTCGCCACAAGGTGAGGCCACTGCCTATAAAGAGATTGAGTGGGATGATCTGATGCCTGAGGGCTGGCGTAAGAAAATGATCTTGGAGCTCACCCGCATGCGCCGCTACGGTAGCTTAATGGATGGCGATCCTAAAGCGGATGAAGCGTATGCTCGATTAAAGAAGGCTTGGGATACTGCGCCGCCGTCCAAGGTTTATATTGGCAAAGCGATTCGGATACCGGGTTACGTGGTGCCACTTGATGCCGAGCGGATGCAAAGCAGTGAGTTTTTGTTAGTCCCCTACTTTGGTGCCTGCATTCATTCGCCACCGCCTCCGGCCAATCAAATTATTTTGGTCAAGCCCCCCAAGAGCTCGAAGGTTCGCACCATGGATGCCATTTGGGTGGAAGGGATTCTGAGTGAGGGCAGATCCTACTCTGAGATTGGCAGCAGCGCATATGTGCTCAACGCCAATAAGATTACGCCCTATCGATAATTAGCTAATTTTGCTAAACGGTCGAGAAGCAACAACTAGACGCTCTTTCACTGCTTTCATTAATTCGGTTTGATGAGCACTGGTTCTCCAGTAAAGCGTAGCGTCTCTCGACAAATGCTCACCACTCACCTCCTTAGCTATCAGCTCAGGATACCCTCGACATGCAATCCCACTCCCGATTACTACAATTTTTCCTGCTTTTGCAACATCGAGCAGGTCGCTCATAGCAGATAGCTCTAAGACGGTATGCAATTGAATACCCTCGCTCTTGCATTGATATTCAATTTTCTGCCGCATTAGAAAGTTCTTATCCAATAAAGCAACTGGTTGCTCCCCAAGTGATCTTAGGCGAGTGTTTTTTGGAAGATGTCTTAGCATCAATTTTGTGCCAATCACACAGAATTGCTCTTTAAATAAAAATTGGTGGCGTAATTTATCGGTTTGATAAACCTCGGGTAATATTGCCATATCAATAAGACCTTGATTAAGATCTTCAATCAGTTGTTTTGCTGGTGCGTCTTTAAGATTTATTTGTAAATCTGAGTGCTCATCAAGAAGTTGAAGGCAGGCTGGAAGAACGATGGCCTTCAAGTATGTATTTGTTGCTCCGATATTGAGTTTACTTACAATATTTCTGGATGTATTTCTAAGTTTCAATAGCTCCTCATCTAAATTTCCAACCATCGGCTCAACTCGCTCGAGTAACTCTAGTCCAAATGCGGTCAGCATTGATCGCCTTCCTTTTCTTTCAAATATTGGATGACTAAAGAAACGGCTAAGCTCCCGCATTTGCTGTGATAGGGCAGATTGAGTGATGTGAAGACTATCCGCAGCATTGGTATAACTGGTTGATTTTGCTAATGCGATAAAACTGCGAAGGAGTCGAAGATCAATATGAGAAAAATTCATAAGTTTTACTAATTATTTATATAAGTAAATATTAATTTACATTATATTTATTTATCGCTACATTGGAATTTCTGATTATTAATTGGAGAACTTCAATGAAATCTTTATCCCGCATCATTGTTGGCTTTGCCCTTGCTATCTGTGGGGGCCTTGCCTTAGCTCAGAGCTACCCAAATAAACCGATTAAGTTAATTGTTCCATTCCCAGCTGGAGGACCAACGGACATCGTTGCTCGGCCACTTGCACAAATGATGGCTGAGGGATTTAAGCAGTCAGTGATTGTCGAGAACAAAGGTGGTGCAGGCGGTTCAGTCGCTGCTGATTTTGTTGCAAAATCCACTCCGGATGGTTACACCATTATGGTTGGTACGGTTGGTACACATGCCATCAATGGCAGTCTATATCGGCAACTGCCCTACGATATGACCAAAGATTTCACGCCGATCGCGCTTGTCGCTAGCGCACCCATCGTAATCGCTGTACCAGCTTCCTCCAAAATTAAAACACTAGCTGACCTAATTCGGGATGCAAAAGCCAATCCAGACTCAATTGCTTTTGGAACAGCAGGTAACGGCACGCCAGGACACCTAACAGGCGCCCTTTTTGAAACAGCTGCCAAGATCAAATTGAAGCATATCCCCTATAAAGGGAGCGCACCGGCAGTAACCGATTTAATTGGTGGGCAAATTCCTCTGATGTTCGACCCAATTCAATCGGTATTACCCCATGTGCTATCGGGCAAGCTCACTGCTCTGGCTGTAACTAGCAAAACACGATCGCCATTGCTACCCAATGTTCCAACTGTTGCCGAATCAGGTTATCCAAATTTTGAATCAACTGCATGGTGGGCCGTTTTTGCTCCTGCGAAGATTCCAGAAAATGTTGAAAAAATATTAACACGTGAAGTTCAAAAAGTGGCTAGTTCAGCAGCATTCAAAGAGCGTCTTGGTAACGTGGGGGTTCAACCCAACACTAACTTTAAAGAGTCGTTAAGCGCATTTCAGACAAGGGAAATCGCCAAGTGGGCAATCGCGGTTCGTGACTCAGGCGCATCCTTGGACTAATTAAAACTAATAACTATGAATCTAAATCAAGAAGAAAAGGCAATCTTGGCTGGTGAATTTGGTCCGGTCAGAAAAACAGCGATCGAGCATCAAATTAAGGTTGGGGATTTCTTTGGTGCTGAGGATTTTGTCCCGGTTAGCCAAGCCCACATTATGGCTGATACCGAAAGTCTCGGTGAAGCAGGCGTTCTCTGGTTGGAATCATTAGCGAAGAATGCAGGAAAAGATCGCACCGTTCGGATTCCAACCATTACTGACCCTAGAGGCACTGACTTCAATAAAGCAAAGCAATTAGGTCAAACAGAGGTCATGCTTGCATTAGAAAAAAGGGCGATTGCTGCATTTATAAAGATGGGTATTTCCATGACAGATACCTGCATCAATTACCAAACTATCATGGCACCTGTGTATGGGGAACATGTCGCTTTTGGCGATACTGGGGTTGTTATTTACTCAAATAGCATCTGTGGTGCACGCTCAAACTTTGAGGGCGGTCCATCGGCGCTTGCGGCAGGCCTCACAGGAAGAACTCCTCGCTATGGTTTTCACATCGAGCAACATCGTCAACCCACCCATCGGTTCTTGGTGCGTTGGACTCCGGAAAGTTTAAATGAATGGGGTGCCCTTGGCGGACTAATTGGTAGGAAGTCAGGAAACTATTGGTCGGTTCCCGTCATCGAAGGTATTGAGGGACATCCTGGCTCAGATTCGTTAAAGCATTTTGGAGCTGCAATGGCAAGTTTTGGGTCCTGCGCACTATTTCATATACTAGGGATCACTCCTGAGGCAATCCACTCGCATGATTTGCACTACACCCATCTTGCGCCGATTGAAATTAATAAAGCAGATGTGATGGCTTTGCAAAGCTCTTATCGTGTCAGCGATGAGATTGACGTAGTTGTATTTTCTGCGCCCCAACTGAGTTTATTCGAGATGCAAAGCGTCGCCGCTTTATGCGATGGTAAGAAATTCAAGAAGCCCTTATTAGCGGTTACAAGTCCACAAGTTAAACCGGATGCCGATCGGATGGGCTATACCGCCATGATTGAAGCTGCCGGCGGGACCGTATTTGCAGGTATGTGTTTTTATCAGTCCTATGCACGTGAAATTGCTCAAGCCAATGGTTGGAAACGATTAGCTACGAATAGCGCCAAAATGGTCAATATTCTTGGGGGATACGGCTATACCCCTATCTTAGCTTCCATGGAAGATTGTGTCCGGGCTGCGGAAACTGGGAGACTAGCATGAGTCAAAATATTTTTACTGCAAAACATGCGCAAGGACCTGTGGTTGAGGGTGTTTGCCTCACGGCCCAAGATGGATTCTCAGCTCGATATGATTTAGACCGCATTAATGGTGTTTTCTCAAGACCATCTCATCCGCTATATGGCAAACCTTATCACAACACAATTTTAGTAGTAGACACTGCCAAAGGCGGAGTCGCAAGTGCTTGGATGATCTATGAGATGAAAATGCGTAATTTATACCCGTTGGCAATTGTCTTTAATACAGTTAATCCAATACTGGCTCAAGGCGCTGCACATGGTGGTATTGCAATGTTAGCGGGCTTTGAGGTTGACATTACGACAGCCATTCCATCTGGATCGACTTTACGTATTAATCCCGCCATGAAGACCCTGGAGATAATCACACCTGCCTCTTAGAATAAACCTCGACTCGTTTTCTCAAGCTTGCGAACTGCTAGGATCAATTGTTTGGGCATAATGAAGTGTGAACGTTCTAATGTCTTACTATGTCAGATGAAAATAAGGGCCTACTTCTAGGCCTTTTAGGTGTTTCACTCTTTGCTTTAACACTTCCTCTAACGAAGGTTCTTGTTGCTGCAATTGGGATCTATGAAGCAAATTTCTTACGGGCCAGTTTGACAGGATTCATTGCCCTTGGTTTCTTACTCATTTCACGAGCGAAATTACCTCGATCTCGACAGGAATGGCGCTTACTCATGCCCATCATCATCGCGATTGGCCTGGGATTCCCGATTGGCACTGCTTACGCAATGCAAACCATTCCACCCGGTCAGGGTGGCGTGGTTCTTGGTCTCACGCCATTACTCACAGCAATCATTGGGGCCACCATCTCCAATCAAAAACTCTCTAATCGCTTTTGGATTGCAGCATCTATTGGGTTTATCGTAATTACGCTCTACTCTCTCAACAAAAATCAGTGGGTTATCTCGCAAGGTGAAATCGGTTTACTGGTGGCCTCAATTTCAGCAGGATTAGGATATGCAAAAGCAGGCAAGCTATCACAAATCATGGATAGCAAAGAAGTAATCTCGTGGGTTATGACCATCTCCCTTATTTTTAATATTCCGTTAGCAATTCTTTTCTTGGGAAATGACTTTATGGACCTATCGGAGAAACTCTTTCATCCAGGTCCTTTATTAGCCTTGCTCTCGCTTGCGGTAATTACAATGTACATTGCCAATTTCTTTTGGTACCAAGGCCTATCGATAGGTGGTATCGCCAAGGTTGGACAACTCTTGCTCTTGCAGCCACTCATCACACTTTTTGTATCGGGTCTATTTTTTGGAGAATCCGTAGGGCTTTTCGACTACACCGTTTGTTTAATGCTAATTAGTATCGTTCTTTACTGTCGCAGAACGCCAATTAGCAGCCTGCAATAATGTCTAGTCTTGATCCCTGAATTTGCAATACCCTCCGCAGTCGCTCTGGCAACTTTGGGGCTGACTGCACCATGATGGAATAGTATTTCGAGCAAATTGGTAGGGCTCGCGTTTCCGTTTAGCGGTCATGATTCCCGTGGTTTCTTGCTTTTTTTCCTGATTGATCAAGTTCATTTTCATCTCCTTTGGTGATGAAAATTATTCTATATTAATTATCAAACGATAATTTGATTTAGATCAAAAGATCTCATGATTTTATGAATAAAGACCCAAACGAAGAGCGACTTCACGATAACGCTGGGCGGTTTGAACCAAAACCTCAGGCGGAATTGGAGGGGGTGGCGCCACCTTAAGCCATGGTTTGCCCATCCATCTAGTCGTTTCGAGCCAATCACTCAGAAATTGCTTATCTAAGGATGACGGTAAGTGACCTAACTCATAATGCTCTAGCGGCCAATACCGTGAGGAATCAGGAGTCAACAGCTCATCCATAAGAACTAATTGACCGTTATCATCAAGGCCAAATTCAAACTTTGTATCCGCTAAAATCATGCCATTAGCTTGGGCAATTTTGGCAGCAGATAAGTAAAGCTCAAGGCTAACCTCCTTGATCTCTGCAGCTCGCTGTTGACCCAGTCGATTTTCCAGTTCAGCATAGGTAATATTCTCATCATGTGAGCCACTTGGCTCTTTGGCTGCCGGGGTAAAAATTAGCTCTGGCAATTTTTCAGCCATCCTTAAGCTGGTAGCTATCCACTGGCCAGCTATGGTTCCATACGATTGATATTCTTTCCATGCGCTACCCGCTAGATATCCTCGTACAACGGCTTCAATTCGGATGGGCTTTAATCGCTTTACCACCACAGCCCTTCGTTCAACTTGGATAATTTCACTCGGCTTTACGACTCCGCGAGCATCAATAGTTGTTAAATGGTTAGGCACGATGGCTGCTAACTGTGCAAACCAGTAATTTGAAATTCGGGTGAGGATCGCACCTTTATTTGGAACTAGCTCGTTCATAATCACATCAAACGCTGATATGCGATCAGTTGCGACCATCAGCAATAAATCCTGACCTACAGCATAAATATCCCGTACTTTTCCTTTTGCAACCAAAGGCAGTGATTCAATTGAACTTGCATACAAAGCATTCATTCGCTGTCATACTCCTGGTCACTTGTTGTGTTGCTTAATTGAATCGTCATCGCACTCATTTTTCTGGTTTGCCAATACAGAAATTGGTTCTTACATTGATTGATCGTTTGATAAATATATGCTAGACTAATTTAGCATTTGATATATAAGCAATAACCCTTATAACTTATGGAGACAAAATAAAAATGACGGCAGCTCTAATTGATGGCAATTTAATATCGAAAAAATTACGAGGTGAAATTCGAGAGCGAGCAGCAAAAATCCCATCAGCAAAAGGCAAACCTCCTGGTCTTGCTGTTATATTGGTTGGCGGAAATCCAGCGAGTCAGGTTTACGTTTCTAGTAAAGTTAAGGCCTGCGGAGAAGTAGGCTTTCATTCAGTGCTCGAACGATACCCAGCAAGCCTTTCGGAAGCGGATCTTTTAAAGCAGATCGATACACTCAATAATGACCCCACCATTAATGGGATATTGGTTCAGCTGCCCTTACCAGATCACATTGATTCTAAAAAGGTTCTTGAAGCAATTGCACCCGAAAAAGATGTTGATGGTTTTCATATTTCCAATGCAGGTGCGTTGATGGTTGGTTCCCCTGAATTTATTCCATGCACCCCATATGGATGCATCAAGATGCTTGAAAGTATTCAATATCCGCTCAAAGGGGCGCAAGCGGTTGTAGTTGGGGCATCCAATATTGTGGGCAAACCAATGGCAATGCTACTGTTAATGGCTGGCGCCACCATTACGGTATGCAATAGTAAGACACGCAATCTTAGTCGCTACACAAAGGACGCCGATATCGTAGTGGTAGCAACTGGTAGGCCCAAAATGGTTACCGGTGACATGATTAAACCTGGTGCCGTAGTGATTGACGTTGGTATCAACCGCCTACCCGATGGAAAATTATGCGGTGATGTTGATTTTGAAAGCGTCAAGCAAGTTGCAAGCCATATCACTCCAGTTCCGGGCGGGGTTGGCCCAATGACCATCACAATGCTATTAATGAATACCCTCGAGGCTGCGGAGCGCTAAATTACTCTGGGGCAATAGCCCCAGAAATCACTCATTTATCGAATCAATAAACCGGATGGGGCTTTGTTTTTCCGCCAGTACTCACCTGCTGCAGCGGCTCCACTGCCAGGCTTTACTTTAATACCGCAATCCAGCATTGCCATTTCTGCACCGTTTATCCC
>VGIH01000078.1 GCA_016867965.1 Betaproteobacteria bacterium
CGCTAATTTTTTATCTTGAACACCAGTGAATAGATTGGTAATACCAAGTTCATCGCAGCGTCCAAGCACCATTTTCGAGTGGCGACCCGTAATGACGGCGCATTCAACCCCAATACTTTGAAGAAGTTTGATGCCAAAGCCATCTTGAATATCAAAGCCTTTTATTGATTCCTTACCATCTGGTCCAAAAAAAACCTGACCGTTGGTTAGAACGCCATCGACATCAAGTACCAATATGCGAATCTGAGTAGCTCGTTCGAGAGCCTGGGGATGGCTAGTGAATGGGTTTGTGGTGTGTGACTGAAGAATCGGTGCCATCGATCAAATTACCTTGGCTGCAAATAGGTCATGCAAGTTGAGGGCGCCCAGTAAGCGTTGTTCTGGATCCGCCACAATCAAGTGGTTAATACGATGTTGCTCCATCATTCCAATGGCCTCTTCAGCAATCAAATCAGGCGGGATGGTTCTTGGGTTAGGGGTCATAGCGTCCGCCAGACTAATAGAGCCAATACTTACTTCTTTTTCGATCAGGCGTCGAAGATCCCCATCGGTCAGAATGCCTAATACTTGGTTAGTGTCATTCACAATTACGACCAGGCCCATCTTTTGACGACTCATTTCACTAAGCGCTTGTGTAAATGATGCCTTTTCATTGATTTTGGGGGTGCTAGAGAGATCACGCATGACTTCTGAGACATGGGCAATCAGTTTTCGGCCAAGTCTTCCGCCGGGGTGAGAGCGTAAAAAGTCTTCGGCCTTGAAGCCTCGCGCATCCAACAGAGAAACAGCGAGTGCATCACCCATGGCGAGCGCTGCCGTTGTGCTGGTCGTTGGTGCCATATTGAGCGGGCAGGCTTCTTTATCAATGCTAATGTCAAGATGTGCATCGGCTAATTTGGCAAGCGAGGAATTAGGATCCCCTGTTAATGCAATTAATTTTGCGCCAGTTCGTTTAATGATGGGAACAATCGTGAGTAATTCTTCGGTTTCGCCAGAGTTTGAAATCGCTACGAATACATCATCACGAGTGACCATGCCTAAATCACCATGACTTGCCTCGGCGGGATGCACAAAAAATGCGGGAGAACCGGTTGATGCAAAGGTAGCAGCAACTTTACGGGCGATGTGACCGGATTTGCCAATTCCTGAAACAACAATCCGACCGCGGCATTGTTCGAGAAGATTAACCGAAAGTAGTAGGGCCGACTGTCCTTCTTGAGCCAAGCGATCTCGCATTTTGCGAATCGCATCAGCTTCCAAATCAAGAGTGGCGCAGGCTAATTCCAGAGCGCGCTGGTTCTTTGCATTCATGGGGATAAGTATATGCTGACTACCCCCTTGCGGGACTTAAAGCCCAAGCTTTTCGAGATTCTTTTTCTTGATAGGGCTGGAATTAGCCTGCTTTTTTAAGAGAGGCTTTAAGTATTTTCCGGTAAAGCTAGCGGGGTGATTGGCGACCTCTTCAGGGGTTCCGGTTGCAATAATTTGACCACCGCCGGCGCCGCCATTCGGCCCAAGATCAATTAACCAGTCTGCGGTTTTGATCACATCCAGGTTATGCTCAATGATGACCACGGTATTACCCTGTTTTTTAAGGGTATGAATCACCTCAAGTAATAGTTTGATGTCATGAAAATGCAAACCCGTCGTTGGCTCATCTAGGATATAAAGGGTTCGTCCTGTATCCCGCTTGGAGAGCTCTAGCGAGAGCTTGACGCGTTGTGCTTCTCCACCCGAG
The DNA here is from genome assembly GCA_016867965.1 of Betaproteobacteria bacterium. Taxonomy (GTDB): domain Bacteria; phylum Pseudomonadota; class Gammaproteobacteria; order Burkholderiales; family Burkholderiaceae; genus Polynucleobacter. The sequence goes on from VGIH01000078.1 coordinate 1,739, forward strand.
AGAGTGGTAGCGCTTTGGCCAAGGCAGACATATCCCAAACCTACATCAAGTAAGGTTTTAAGTTTACGTTTAACCACTGGAACAGCTTCAAAAAATTCATGAGCTTGTTCTACCGTCATCGATAAGACCTCATGAATATTCTTGCCTTTGTAGCGAATATCCAAAGTCTCACGGTTATAGCGTTTGCCATGACACACATCGCAGGGTACATAGACATCTGGCAAGAAATGCATTTCGACCTTGAGGACGCCATCGCCTTCACAGGTTTCGCAGCGACCACCTTTGACATTAAAAGAGAATCGACCCGCTTCATAACCTCGTTCACGAGCAGCCGGGACCCCCGCAAAGAGCTCGCGGATGGGGGTGAATAGGCCGGTATAGGTTGCAGGGTTAGATCGTGGGGTGCGGCCAATCGGTGATTGATCTACATTGATGACTTTGTCGAAGTGTTCAATACCGTCGATGTGGTCATGCTCTGAAGGTTCAGCACTCGACCCATAGAGATGTTGGGCAACCGCATGATGTAAGGTGTCGTTAATCAAGGTTGATTTACCAGACCCGGATACGCCTGTGACACAAGTCAATAAGCCTACGGGGATGTGCGCATCCACTTTTTGCAAATTGTTACCACTCGCACCAATGATGCTTAAAAAGCGCCCATCATGATCGGTACGCTTTTGGGGAACTGCGATATTTTCTTGGCCAGACAGATAGGCGCCTGTTAACGAATCTGGACTGTGTTCAACCTCACTTGGGGTTCCAGTCGCAACAATTTTTCCACCATGCACACCTGCCCCAGGTCCAATATCAATCACGTAGTCTGACGCCCGAATCATGTCCTCGTCGTGCTCTACGACCAATACACTGTTACCAAGGTCGCGAAGGTGTTTGAGAGTTGCAATTAAACGATCGTTATCGCGCTGATGTAAACCAATCGATGGTTCATCGAGAACATACATCACACCGGTTAGTCCAGAGCCAATTTGTGAAGCAAGGCGTATTCGTTGTGCTTCGCCACCAGAGAGCGAATCGGCACTGCGTTCTAAGGATAAGTAATCCAGACCCACATCATTTAAAAAGCGCAAACGCGAGGCAATCTCTTTGATGATTTTGTCAGCAATTTCGCGTTTAGCGCCCTTTAATTGGATGGCATTGAAATAGCCTTGGGCTTCGCGCAAGGGCAGGGCGCTGATTTCATAGATAGCTCGAGCTTGCTGACCATCGCCCACTTTGACAAAGCGAGCCTCCTTGCGTAAACGGGTACCAGCGCATTCGGGGCAAGCTCGAATATTTTGATAACGGGCCAATTCCTCACGCACCGCTCCTGAGTCGGTTTCTCGATAGCGTCGCTCAAAATTAGCCAAGATTCCCTCAAAGGCATGTTCGCGCACGACTGAGCGACCCTTTTCATTGAGATACTCAAACGGAATGGTTGTGTCCCCGGATCCATAGAGGATCAGGTCCTGCGCTTTTTTGGGTAATTTCTCAAAAGGCTTTTCAAGATCAAAGCCACCAAACTTCGCTAAGGTTTGTAGGAGCTTGAAGTAAAACTGGTTGCGACGATCCCAGCCCTTGATGGCTCCTGCTGCTAGTGATAAGTCAGGGTGCGCCACAACCCGTTTGGGGTCAAAAAAGGAGATGTGACCGAGTCCATCGCAGCTGGGACAGGCGCCCATTGGATTATTAAAGGAAAACAGACGGGGTTCAAGTTCTTGCAATGAGTAGGAGCAAATGGGGCAAGCAAATTTGCTAGAGAAGATGGTTTCTTCGCCCGTATCCATATTGACCACCATCGCTTTGCCATCGGCGAGTCGCAGGGCGGTTTCAAACGACTCAGCCAGTCGTTGTTGAATATCCTCTTTGACGCGAATTCGATCCACCACCACTTCGATCGAATGCTTATCATTTTTCTTGAGTTGCGGTAGACGATCGGCTTCAACGATCTCGGCTTTGGCGGTATTACTCGTACCACCACCGGAGCGAATGCGAAAACGCACAAAGCCCTGAGCTTGGAGATTTTCGAATAAATCAACGAACTCCCCTTTGCGCTCACTCACCACAGGAGCCAAGATCATCAGTTTGGCATCGGCCGGCATTACCATGACCGTATCAACCATTTGCGAGACGCTCTGCGCTTCAAGGGGTAAGGCATGATCTGGGCAGTAGGGGGTGCCCGCCCGCGCGAAGAGAAGGCGCAAATAATCATGGATCTCAGTGACAGTACCAACTGTTGAGCGCGGGTTATGACTGGTCGCCTTCTGTTCAATCGAGATTGCGGGCGATAAACCCTCAATCACATCCACGTCGGGTTTTTCCATCAACTGCAGAAATTGGCGCGCATAGGCCGAGAGCGATTCAACATAGCGCCGCTGTCCTTCGGCATAGAGCGTATCGAAGGCTAAAGAGCTTTTTCCAGAACCGGATAAGCCGGTCAACACCACGAGCTTTTCGCGGGGGATATCCAGATTGATATTTTTTAGGTTGTGGGTTCGAGCCCCACGGATTTTGATTTCGTTATTCATGATTTTTCAGCGTAACTTGTTAATATAGCCTTTTCCCATGAACTCTTCCGAACTACGCTCAACCCTTGCCCTTGCCGGTATCTTTGGCTTGCGAATGCTGGGGCTCTTCTTGCTGCTACCGGTTTTCTCCTTGCATGCCAAGGATTTACCGGGGGGAGAAAATGCCTTATGGGTCGGCTTGGCCCTTGGAATTTTTAATATTGTTCAGGCTTTTTTCCATATTCCCTTGGGAATTCTTTCAGATCGGGTGGGTCGTAAGCCTGTCGTTTTATGGGGGCTGAGTTTATTTATTGCTGGAGCATTGATTGCAGCCAGTCGAGACGATTTGTTATGGATTGCCATCGGGCGAGGACTGATGGGAGCAGGAGCAATCTCTGCCGCAGTGTCTGCTTGGGTGGCGGATTTAACGCGTGAGCAAGTGAGGACTGCAGCAATGGCGATTGTGGGAGGGAGTATTGGTATCTCCTTCGCCCTTTCATTAGTGATTGCGACGCCAATTTATCGGGTCATTGGCCTCGATGGCATGTTTTTGTTGTTAGCACTATTGGGCTTGATTGGCTTTTTGGTTGCTTGGCTCTTGGTGCCAAGCCCTCCGAAGCAAATTCGAGGTGAGCATCAGCCGCTAATGCAAATTTTTCTAAGACCTGAATTATTCCGGCTGAACGTGGGAGTGTTTGTTCTCAATGCCACCCAAGTAGCCATGTTCCTAGTTGTTCCGCGATTGCTCGTGGATGTAGGCATGCCCTTAGACGACCATTGGAAAATTTACTTTCCAGTTGTCGTTGTTTCATTCTTTCTGATGTTGCCTGGGATTATTTATGGAGAAAAGAAAAAGAAATTACGGCTTGTATTGCTAACAGCCGTTGTCATCCTATTGATTGCACAAATTATCTTCTTGCAAGCCCATTCCCTAACAGCCATTGTCAGTGCACTGTTGATTTACTTTGTCGGATTTAATTTACTTGAAGCCTTGCAACCCTCGATGGTATCGCGTTGGGCCAAAGATGAAAAAGGAGCGGCATTGGGTATCTACAATACGACTCAATCTGTCGGATTATTTACTGGCGCAGCGCTCGGCGGACTCATGATGCAGCTCTTTGGAAACCTTTCAGTATTTATTGGCGGCACCGTTTTGATTATTGCCTGGCTTATAATTGCTTGGCCAATGCGTGATGTTTCATCGTCGCAAACCGCAAAGTAGCTTTAGCCACACTTTTTATTTAATTTTCTTCGGGAGACAAAATGGCTTCAGTCAATAAAGTCATCATCGTTGGTAATGTTGGGCGTGACCCAGAAACTCGGTATATGCCCAGCGGTGACGCTGTTACCAATATTTCAGTAGCCACTTCAGATCGCTATAAAGATAAACAAACGGGCGAGATGAAAGAAAACACCGAATGGCATCGCATCGCCTTTTTCGGTAAGCTGGCTGAAATTGCTGGGCAATATCTCAAAAAAGGTTCACAAGTTTATGTCGAGGGCCGCTTGCGAACTCGAAAGTGGACAGATCAAAGTGGACAAGAAAAGTATTCCACCGAGATCATTGCTGACAGCATGCAAATGCTCGGTGCACGAATGGCTGGTTCCGGAGAGGAATCGTCAGGCGGTCGTTCTAGGCCCGCAGAGAGCTCATCGAGTCCAAGCGCGAATGCACTCGATGCAATGGATGACGATATTCCGTTCTAGTATTACTGCCTGGCGTGACGAATATTGTTGGGCCAGGCAGCATTGAAATCCGCCCGAAACGGATTAATATCTAAACCACCCCGTCGAGTGTAGCGGGCATAAACAGACAACTTTTCTGGTTGACAGCGATTCTTAATATCACAAAAGATTTTTTCAACGCAGTGTTCGTGAAATTCACCAAGCTGACGAAAGCCAATTAGGTAGCGCAATAGCCCTTCTTCATTGATAGGCCGACCCTGGTAATGAATTTGTACACTGGCCCAATCGGGTTGACCAGTAACCGGGCAATTGGATTTGAGTAAATGCGAGACCAAAGTTTGTGTAATTGGGGCTGAGTTTTGATCAGCACCCAGAAGAGCTGGATCAGCAATTTGTGCTTGATTCACAACAATATCAAGTCGATCGAGAAGTTGACCATCCAATTCTTGTATTAGCGGATATTTTTTTTGGTCTTGTATCTGGGATGGATCAAGAAGTTTGATTTGCAATGAACTACCAAGGACCGAAGCTAAATCACGACTCAGGCACGCGCGTACTGCATCACTATTTTCAAAGTGATGTTGATTGAGGCTATTGAGATACAGCTTAAATGATTTTGACTCGATCATGAATGGCGACTCTGCTGGAATCGTAAATTCAGCCAATGCGATTTGTGGTTTGCCTTTGGAGTTTAGCCAGCCCAATTCAAATGCATTCCAAAGGTCAACTCCTAAAAACGGTAGATGTGAGTTCCCTTCAATACCCAGTTTCTTGCGATTCTCTTCGCGAGGGATAGGAAAGAGTAAACCCGGGTCATACTGATTTGGGTAAATACTTTGCTGACCGAGAACAAATTCAGACATGAAGATTTAAGCTTTGGACCGGTTGGTATTGCTCACTCCAGAGATTACATGCCCTGTTGGAGCGACACTGGAGGCGGCATTGCAATGACCGGTTTGATCATCGAAGAAAAAGTCGGGCTCAAACTCTTTTAGAAAATCGCGCTTGGATAGACCTCCAAGAAACATCGCCTCATCAACATCAATTCCCCAATTCATTAACGTGCGAATCGCACGTTCATGCGCTGGTGCAGAGCGGGCTGTCACTAGAGCGGTTCTGATGCGCATTTCATTTTTAGGTTCAGCCTCCGTTTGCAGTTGGTGAAGGGCTGCAAGAAGGGGTTTAAAGGGGCCTGGTGGTAATGGAATAGCAGCACGCTGGCTTTCATGATCGACAAACGCCTTTAGGCCATGATCCTGAAACACTTGTTCAGCTTCATCTGAAAATAAAACAGCATCTCCATCAAAGGCGATACGGATTTCATTAGGGTTGTTTTCAGCCATTTTGTTTGATTCTGGGTAGACGCGCGCAGCTGGGAAGCCGGCGTCAAGAGTGGCACGCACGTCTTCTTCATTCGCTGATAAGAAGAGGTTTGCTTGCAGCGATTTTAGGTAATGATAAGGCGGCCTGCCTCGGGTAAAGACCCCTCGTTCAATGCTGAGCCCATGGTGTTTGGCAGAACGAAAAACCCTTAATCCGCTGACTGGGTCGTTGCGTGACAGGATCACAACTTCAACGCGTGGTTGATCTTGATTAAAGCGCAGTAATTTTTTGACGAGAGGAAAAGCAACACCTACTTGCGCTGGAATCGCTAGGCGTTCTAGCTGCAATTTCATGTAGGCACTGTCATCACTTTCTTCAAAGAGGCGGTTTTCCTCTTCAAAATCAAAGAGCGCTCTCGATGAAATGGCAACGACTAGTTTTCCAGCGAGGGTATAGGACATCTTATTTTAGAAATAGGCGGTACGCAGGATTCTTACTTTCATCCCAATGAGGATAGCCCAAAGTTGTCAAAAATTGTTTAAAGGCAGGATGTTCATTCTTAGGCACCTGAATGCCTAATAAGATTTGCCCATAATCTGCCCCGTGATTGCGGTAATGAAACAAACTGATATTCCAATTGGGGGCTAGGCTATCTAGAAAGCGCATCAGTGCACCTGGGCGCTCCGGAAACTCAAAGCGATAGAGCAGTTCGTCATTGGCTAATGCAGAACTCCCGCCGACCATATGTCGCAGATGGGTCTTTGCTAGCTCATCATGGCTTAGATCAATGGTTGCAAAGCCGGCTTTACGAAAGGCACTAGCAATCGTCTTATTATCGCCCGCACGATGGGTTCCGATGCCAACAAAAATATGCGCTTGATCGGCATGCGCAATGCGATAGTTAAATTCAGTGACATTGCGTTTACCAAGCATTTTGCAAAATGCTTTAAAGGATCCTCGCTCTTCAGGAATCGTCACCGCAAAAATCGCCTCACGAAATTCACCAACATCGGCACGTTCCGCAACAAATCGCAAACGACTGAAATTCATATTGGCACCACACGAAATGGCTACCAAGGTTTTCTTTTTGAGATGATGTTTCTCAACGTATTTCTTTAAACCTGCAATGGCAAGCGCGCCC
>VGIH01000079.1 GCA_016867965.1 Betaproteobacteria bacterium
CTCACATGAACGCTCGCCACAGAGATCTCCTTTAGTTCTCAATGTAGGCGCTCGTTTAAAAAACGGTCATCTGCTTTCGGGGGTCGCGGCAAATATCACGCCAACCCTTGCGCCTCATTAAAACGGGAGAGGGGCAACCCGGGAGTCTATTCATGGGCGACTCCAAGCTCCGGAATTCAAATTCTTAGTCATCAATGACTTAGAGCCTTGATTATAGGGCACAAAACGGTCGACAATGGGAATGATCCGATGAATAAAACCACAGCTCCCCCCTCAAAGCCACGGAATACTGGCAAGGAAGCCCCTAAAACCAAGGTTTTGGCAGCTATTTTGGAAACCGTCGGCCCTGATTTTGCTGGTCAACGACTTGATAATTACTTACTCCGATGGGCTAGAGGGGTTCCAAAAAGCCATATTTACCGAATTATTCGCTCGGGCGAAGTGCGGATCAATAAAAAGAGGGCGCTGCCAAGCTCACGCTTAGTTGAGGGCGATGTCGTTCGTCTACCCCCTACCCGCTTAGCCGAACCAAAGAAATTAGACCGCGTAATTTCGGAGGCTCAGGCCAAAACCCTGGCAACCGATATCCCCATTTTGTTTGAGGATGAGTATTTACTGGTGATTGATAAACCCTCTGGGCTGGCGGTCCATGGGGGTTCAGGTGTTCAGTTAGGTGCCATCGAGTTATTTCGTAAAGCTAGGCCAGAGAATGCATTTTTGGAACTGGTTCATCGCTTAGATCGAGATACTTCTGGAATCTTGATCATGGCAAAAAAGCGCAGTGCTTTGCTGGAAATGCATCGACAGATTCGGGAGGGTTTAACCGATAAACGCTATCGATTAATTGCTCATGGCTCAATGGACGCGATCACTGGAACGAAGCAGTTAAAGTTTCCCCTGCTGAAATATGTACTAGAGAACGGTGAGCGTCGGGTTCGCGTTGATCCAAAAGGTCAGCCAAGTCACACCAATATTCGGGTAACCGAGATTGTTCAGCATGACAGCACCAGCTTTACCTTGGTCGAAGCCCAGCTCAAAACCGGGCGAACCCATCAAATTCGTGTGCATTTACAAAAAATTGGACATCCAATATTGGGCGACGATAAATATGGATTGGAATCGGGCGATAAGCAGTTGAAGGTTAAACACCTTTTTCTCCATGCACATCTTGCAATCTTTTCTCATCCCAAAACTTCAGAGAAAATACGAATTGAAACTAATCTGCCAAAACGATTTCATGATTTTCTCGCACAATGGGACAGCCATTTTTTGGCCAAAACGCAATAACCGAAAGAAACTGATTGAAGACAAACGAACGTCGTTATGAGTTAGTCGTGTGGGACTGGGATGGCACGATTATGGATTCCACACCAACGATTGTTCAGTGCATTCAGCAAGCCTGTCGAGATCTTGATTTTCCAGTCCCTGAGGACTCAATTGCGAGTTATGTGATTGGTTTGGGTATTCATGATTCACTACGACGTGTAGTACCAAGCATTGACCCTAAGCATTTTCCAACGCTCGTCGATCGCTTTCGCTTTCACTACCTAGCAAAAGATCATGAACTGCATCTTTTTGTAGGCATGCGAGACTTACTCGAGAGCCTAAAGACACAGGGCTTTATGTTGGGGGTAGCAACAGGTAAGCCCAGACGCGGGCTCGATCGATCTTTGCGTCATCATCAGTTAGAACATCTATTTCATGGCACCCGAACTGCAGATGAATCCTTCGCTAAGCCTCACCCAGGCATGTTGTTGGACTTGTCGGATCGTCTTGGGGTCCCAGTGCGCAAAATGCTCATGATTGGGGATACCACGCACGATCTTCAAATGGCGCAAGCGGCTGGTGTTGATGCTATCGCGGTTACGTATGGTGCTCATCCAGCGGATGCATTACGGTCAGCAAATTCTTTGGCTTGCTTAGATAATGTAGAGGTTTTAGGAAATTGGTTAATGCAAAATTTGTATCAAAATTCCCAAGTTCCTGCTGAATCAAGTAAAGCGAGTTAAGTTTATGAATCAAAATCCTGAGTCGTCCAATGCAAATACGCAATGGGAGCGAAGCGCACTCGAGCATTTGCTTCTCGAAAACTTAAAAGAAAATCGAAAGGCTAGACGTTGGCGAGCCATTCTACGCATTCTGACCTTAATTGTTTTGGTGGGGTTAATTACACAAATTTTTGATCTCGGTTTACCAGAAAGCGGAAGCAGTGGCAAACATACTGCACTTGTTAGTATTGAAGGTGAAATCTCACCTAATTCGGTTGCAAATGCATTGGATATTAATTCAGCATTAAGTGCTGCATTTGAAAGCAAAGAGGCTACCGGGGTAGTACTTCGTATCAATAGTCCAGGAGGCTCTCCTGTACAAGCCGGAATGATTAATGATGAGATAAAACGGTTACGTGGTTTACATCCAGACAAGCCATTTTATGTTGTAGTTGAGGATGTGTGTGCCTCTGGTGGGTATTACGTGGCGGTCGCTGGAGACAAGATTTTGGTCGACAAAGCTAGCATCGTTGGTTCGATTGGAGTCATCATGGGCGGCTTTGGGTTTACTGGACTCATGGATAAGATGGGGATCTCGCGACGCATAATCACAGCGGGCTCAGATAAGGGTATGTTAGATCCGTTTTCAAAAGAAAACCCGAAGCAAGTTGAGATGGTTAAAAAAATGCTCGATGAAATCCATCAGCAATTTATTACTGTTGTGAAAGAGGGTCGTGGCGAGCGCTTAAAGAATGACCCCGATATTTTTTCGGGTCGCGTATGGAATGGTGAGCAGGCGGTGCAATTGGGGTTAGTCGACGGCTATGGAACGGTTGATTCCGTCGCACGTGATATTTTAAAAACCCCCGATGTGGTGGAGTACACCTTAAAAGAGAACTTTGCTGAGCGCGTTGCTAAGCGATTTGGAGCGGAAACGGGCGCGGCGATCAGTAAAGCCTTAACGCGAAGTGCGGAAATGCGTTAAGCAAGCATTAGATAAATAGTCGGTTTGTTTTTGACTAACTCAGAGATGGCGTCTGGTTTGCTATATCGCTTGCGCCAGGACTCGATTGATCCTGTCCACACCCATTCACTCTTTTGTGTGAGATCGATCGCTAAACAGAGTTGAGTTTGTGTCGATAGCGAATCCAAGCAGCTTTGCAGCATTGCGCTGTTTCGATAGGGGGTCTCAATCCAAATTTGGGTCTCACCATGACGTCTCGAGGTCTCCTCTAGCTCTTTTAACTTTTTTGAGCGCTGCGCTGTGTCGACAGGAAGATAGCCGTTGAATCGAAAGAATTGACCATTGAGACCGCTTGCCATTAGTCCTAGCAAGATCGAGCTGGGGCCTACTAATGGTATGACTTTGGCTCCCCACTGATGTGCGACTTGGACGATCTCTGCCCCAGGGTCAGCCACCCCTGGGACACCTGCCTCTGAGAGCAGGCCCACATCATGCCCCGCTCGAAGTGGGGCAAGCAAATCTTGTGGTTTTTGGCTCAAGGGATGTTTGCGGTCTGGGCCGCGCCACTCTTGCATGACCATGTCTTGTAAGGAATGGTGAAGTGACTCGATTTCATGAACGGCATTCAAAAATGCGCGACTCGTCTTCGCATCTTCCACAATCCAGTATTTAAGTTTGGCAATCTGGCGCAGGTTCTCAACAGGGATTACATGAGGGAGTTGTGTAACCCGATTATCACTACCCAAGGTATTGGGTACTAAGTACATGTTACCAATTTGCATACGATTAAGAATTTTGAGAAGCTGGCAAAGGAATGCCCGCTTGATGAAATAGGTTTGTCAGGGCAATTAAAGGTAAGCCAATCAGTGCGGTTGGGTCCTCACTTTTAATTTTTTCTAGCAGAATGATCCCCATCCCTTCCGATTTGGCGCTACCAGCACAATCATAGGGTTTCTCAAGGCGGAGGTATTGATCCAAAACCTGCTCCGGCAGATTACGAAATTGAACAGTGGTTGGGACATGGATTGTTTGGCAAAAATTCTGACCGATCAGGCAAAGCGATGTATGAAAAACAACCACTTGACCTTGCATTTGCTTAAGTTGCGCTAGGGCGGCCGCATGCGTGCCTGGTTTGCCAATGATGCGGCCACTCAAATCGGCGCTTTGATCAGAGCCGATTACCCAAGCAGTTGGATGCAATACAGCGATCGCCTGTGCTTTTGCTTGCGCAAGTCGAAGCGTGAGATTTTTGGGACTCTCGCCAGGTAGTGGAGATTCGTCAAGATTAGGCGCAAGCGTTACAAATGGCAGCCCGAGTCTTTGGAGTAGCTGTTTTCGGTAAGGCGAACTTGAGGCGAGAATGAGGTTAAAAGTCGGTAACATTAATGACGAAGTGATGTTTGATAATGTCAATTATTTGAATGAATTACAAATCGCTGATCGGATGACACACAATTCGCCTTACCCCATCCAAACTCTGGAAATCAGCCCTAGTTCATTGCTTAGAGTCGATATGTTAGCGCCTGTCTCCTATGAAGGCGAGGGATTTATCCAGCTTGCTAATTTTCCGAGACTTTCAGCAGAGGCTGCCTCAGTAAATCCAGAGGATGGATTTGATTGCCAAATTTTTAGCTGGCACCAGGACGATCGGCCCTTAATGGGGGTAAAGATTCGGGGGCGAATGGCAATTGCCTGTCAACGGTGTCTAGACCCCCTCGGTTTGGAGCTCGAGATCCATAAGACCTATGTTTTTTTGAAAACGGAGGGTGAGGCAGATGAATTCCCCCTCGATCGAGATGATGAGGAGGCAATGGTCGCCTCAACCCACTTTAATTTGCTTGAAGCGATTGAAGATGAGATTTTGCTAGAACTGCCTCATGCCCCAAAACACCCGGTTGGTCAGTGCCAATTGAGGCCATTGGAAGCGGACATGGAAAAGCCAAATCCCTTTAAGGTATTGAAAAACCTCAAGAAATAATCATGGTTTTGTTGAGGAATGCGGGTTTTCACCACTTTCTATGCTAGAATTGCGCCTTGTTTAGGAGTTCATTATGGCCGTCCAACAGAATAAAAAATCCCCTTCGAAACGTGGCATGCACCGTGCGCACGACTTTTTGACTGCGCCTGCAATTGCAGTAGAGTCCACTACCGGTGAGGCTCATTTGCGTCACCACGTATCCCCCAATGGCTACTACCGTGGTCGTAAAGTCGTCAAAACCAAGAACGACTAATTCCATATTGTTTGATCGAAGCGGCTCAGGCCGCTTTTTTCTTAAACACAATCGACGTTTCATACACATTCAATGAGTGTCACTCTAGCGGTTGATGCTATGGGCGGGGATTTTGGAGTGGAAATCACTATCCCCGCTTGCTGCGATTTTCTGCAAGATCACCCCGATACCAAGGTTATTGCAATTGGATCTGCCCAAGCGATTGAGCAATCGATTCGTAACTGCAATCCAAATTTACTGGACCGCTTTCAGATTATGGGCGCCTCCGAAATTGTCTTGATGGATGACCCCATTGAGATTGCCTTGCGTCGTAAAAAAGATTCTTCCATGCGCGTCGCTATTGAGCAGGTGCGTGATGGTAAAGCCGATGCCGTAATTTCTGCCGGTAATACGGGTGCATTAATGGCAATCTCTCGGTATATCTTAAAAACCTTGGACGGCATTGATCGCCCCGCGATTGCGACTGCGATACCGAATGAGTTGGGTAAGGGTACGACTGTGCTTGATCTTGGAGCAAATGCCGACTGTGAGCCAATCCACCTTGTGCAATTTGCGCAGATGGCTGATGTGATGTTACGGGTTGTCAATGGTAATCCCAAACCTTCCATTGGCCTTCTCAATATCGGCGAAGAAGTGATTAAAGGCAATGAGGTTGTGAAACAAACCGCGGAGCTATTGCGCCAAAGCCAATTGCATTTTTATGGCAATGTTGAAGGGAACGATATCTTTAAAGGAACCACAGATATCGTAGTTTGTGATGGCTTCGTTGGTAATGTTGTTTTAAAAGCCAGCGAAGGCTTGGCAAAAATGATGAGCGGGATGATCCGCGAAGAATTTAATCGATCCTTGTTAACCAAATTAATGGGCCTAGCTGCTTTATTACCATTGAAGAGAGTTCGACAGCGAGTGGATCATCGTCGCTACAACGGCGCTGTTCTTTTAGGCCTGAAGGGGTGCGTAATTAAAAGCCACGGCTCTGCGGATCGTTTCGCCTTTAAGGTGTCGCTTGAGCGTGCATATGATGCTGCCAAAAATCGGATGGTCGAGAAGATTGCTGAGTCATTCACGTTGAGGTCTGCATGAGTATGGGTCGATTTGCTCGGATTGCAGGGACCGGCAGTTACTTGCCTGAATTAAGGCTAAGTAATCAAGACTTGGTTGATCGTTTGGCCAAAGAGGGCGTTGAGTCTAGTGATGATTGGATTAAAACCCGCAGCGGTATCTCGGCGAGGCATTTTGCTACTGCTGATCAGTTGACCAGTGATTTGGCGGTCAAGGCAGCTCAACTTGCCATCATGGAAGCGAAATGGAATGCCGCTGATATTGAGTTAATTATTTTGGCAACCTCCACACCCGATCACCTCGGTGGTTTTCCAAGCACTGCATGTGTGATTCAGGACAAACTGGGTCTCACCAACGGTTGTGCTGCTTTTGATGTGCAGGCGGTGTGTGCTGGGTTCTCGTATGCCTTGAGCACCGCAGATGCGTTTATTCGTGCTGGCATGTATCAAAAGATCTTAGTTATTGGGGCCGAAGTATTCTCTCGAATCCTTGACTTCAAAGACCGCGGTACTTGCGTCTTGTTTGGAGATGGTGCGGGCGCAGTTGCGCTTGAGGCCTCCGATCAGGCCGGAATCTTGGCAAGCGCTTTACATGCTGATGGCAGTCAACGTGACATCTTGTGCATTCCCGGGCGGGCAAGTTGCGGTGGGATTGAAGGCATTCCTTTTTTACATATGGATGGCCAAGCTGTCTTTAAATTAGCGGTTAAGGTGTTAGAGCAGGTTGCCCACGAGGTTTTGCAAAAGGCCAATATGCAGCCTGAGCAAATTGACTGGCTTGTTCCGCACCAAGCTAATATTCGGATTATGGAAGGAACTGCACGCAAAATGGGAATGTCCATGGACCGAGTGATTGTTACCGTTAATGAGCATGGCAACACTTCTGCAGCCTCCATTCCCTTGGCGCTAGACCATGGTATCCGATCGGGTCAAATTAAGCGCGGTCAACACATCCTTCTTGAGGGTGTTGGCGGTGGCTTTGCTTGGGGCGCTGTGGTGTTGCGTTATTAATGAGAAAAAATTGATATGACATTTGCATTTGTATTCCCAGGACAAGGCTCACAATCGGTGGGCATGCTCAACTCGTTAGCTTCGCGAACGGAAGTTCATGCCACCTTGCAAGAGGCATCAGATGCCCTGGGTGAGAACATTAGCAAGTTAATTGCAGAGGGACCCGCTGAGGCCTTAGCTTTAACCACGAACACCCAGCCAGTGATGCTTACTGCGGGCGTTGCTTGTTATCGAGCCTGGTTGGCCTCTGGTGGACCGAAACCTAGCGTGGTTGCAGGGCATAGCCTAGGAGAGTATTCAGCCTTAGTTGCTGCAGGCGTGATTCGTTTTAAAGACGCGCTCCCTTTGGTACGATTTCGGGCACAAGCCATGCAATCAGCAGTCCCAGTCGGCACAGGTGGCATGGCTGCAATCTTGGGACTTGATGATCAGCAGGTGATCGAAGTTTGCGCTCTCGCCAGCAAGGAGAGTGGAAAGGTCGTTGAGGCTGTTAATTTCAATGCCCCAGGTCAAATTGTGATTGCCGGTGCTACTGAGGCAATTAGCAAGGCTTGCGAGCTTCTCAAAGCCGCAGGTGCAAAGCGTGCCTTGCCGCTTCCAGTCTCAGCCCCATTTCACTCCTCGCTCCTGCAGCCAGCATCGGAAAAACTCAAGGCCTATATAGAGAGCATTGAATTTCATCCGCCTTGTATTCCGGTCATCAATAATGTGGACGTCACGGTTCTGGAGAGTCCAGATCTAATTAAAGATGCATTAGTTCGTCAAGCGGCTAAGCCGGTTCGCTGGCAAGAGACAATTCGTGCGATGGCCGATCGAGGAGTCACACGGGTTGTGGAGTGCGGCCCTGGCAAAGTGTTAGCAGGATTGACAAAACGGATTGATGATCGACTTCAGGGAATGGCGATTATCGATGACTCAAGCTTGATGGATGCATTGCAACAGTTAAAAACCTAATCGAAATCCGAAATCCATATGAATCTAGACTTAAATAATCAAGTGGCACTAGTAACTGGTGCGTCTCGAGGTATCGGGCAGGCGATTGCTGATGAATTGGCGTCTTGCGGCGCTACTGTAATCGGCACTGCAACCTCCGAGTC
>VGIH01000080.1 GCA_016867965.1 Betaproteobacteria bacterium
AATAATTTTTAATCTCCAACAATAAGAACGATTAATGGATCAGGCTAAAGATTACGATTTTCGCAGCATTGAAGCGCATGCGCACGAGCAATGGCGCACTCAGGATGTCTATCGCGTCACAGAAAATGCAAGGACATGGACTGGTCAATTAAAGCCCAAGTTTTATGCCTGCTCGATGCTGCCTTACCCCTCAGGTAAGTTACACATGGGTCATGTGCGCAATTACACCATCAATGATGTGATGGCACGTCAACTCCGCATGCAAGGCTACAACGTTTTAATGCCGATGGGATGGGATGCATTTGGCATGCCAGCCGAAAACGCTGCACTTCAAAACAATGTGCCGCCCGCACAATGGACCTATCAAAACATTGATTACATGCGGGGTCAGATGGCAGCAATGGGTCTTGCGATTGATTGGTCGCGAGAGATTGCAACCTGCAAGCCGGATTACTACCGTTGGAATCAATGGCTATTTTTAAAGATGCTTGAGAAAGGCATCGCTTACCGCAAAACCCAAACGGTTAACTGGGATCCGGTAGATCAAACCGTTTTAGCGAATGAGCAAGTGATCGACGGACGTGGTTGGCGCTCGGGCGCCTTGGTTGAAAAGCGTGAGATTCCTGGCTACTACCTCAATATCACCGCGTATGCTGAGGAGCTTTTAACCGGACTTGATGATCTAGCGTGGCCTGAGCGTGTCAAGATCATGCAACAAAACTGGATTGGTAAAAGTCATGGGGTACGTTTTGCATTTACCCATGAAATTCAGGATGACGCTGGTCGTTTAATTAATGATGGCAAGATGTATGTGTTTACGACGCGTGCCGATACCATCATGGGTGTTACATTTTGTGCAGTTGCTGCTGAGCATCCGCTAGCGTCAAAGGCTGCACAATCCAATCCAGAGTTAGCGCAATTTATTGAGCGCTGCAAAACCGGGAGCGTGATTGAGGCCGATCTGGCAACCCAAGAAAAAGAGGGTATGCCAACGGGTTTATATGTGACTCACCCTTTAACCAATGAGCCAATTCCACTCTGGGTTGGTAATTACGTACTCATGTCCTATGGCGATGGCGCAGTGATGGGGGTTCCTGCTCACGATGAGCGTGACTTTGCCTTTGCCAACAAATACCATTTGCCCATTAAGCAGGTAATTGCTGTAAAAGGCGTAACCGATATTTTTAATCCCTCACGCTGGCATGAGTGGTACGCACAAAAAGAGAACACCGAGTGTATTTGCAGCGGCCCCTACGATGGCTTATCCCATCCAGACGCAGTTCAGGCGGTTGCGAAGGATCTGAAAGATCGAGGTCTTGGTGAGTTAAAAACCACCTACCGTTTGCGCGATTGGGGAATTTCTCGTCAGCGGTATTGGGGAACTCCAATCCCAATGATCCACTGCACCGATTGCGGTGAAGTATCGGTCCCCGAATTGGATTTACCCGTGGTTTTGCCCGAAGACTGCGTACCCGATGGTTCTGGTAATCCTTTGAATAAACGCGAGGATTTTTTGAAGGTCAATTGCCCGAAGTGCGGTAAGCCTGCGCGGCGTGAGACCGACACCATGGATACCTTTGTGGATTCCTCATGGTATTTCATGCGCTATACCGGCCCCGATGCGAAGACCATGGTGGATTCGCGCAATGATTATTGGATGCCAATGGATCAATACATTGGCGGGATTGAGCATGCGATATTGCATCTACTGTACGCCAGGTTTTGGACCAAGGTGATGCGCGATTTAGGCTTCGTGCGTTTTGATGAGCCATTCCAAAATCTCTTGACCCAAGGAATGGTTCTGAACGAAACCTTTTACAAAGAAGACCAAAGCGGTAAAAAGCAGTGGATCAACCCTGCCGATGTGGAGTTGAATCTCGATGAGAAGGGGCGACCTATTGCAGCCAAGCTCATCAAGGATGGCTCAGCAGTCCATATTGGTGGCGTTGAGAAAATGGCCAAGAGTAAAAATAATGGCGTTGATCCACAAGCTTTAATCGATCAGTATGGTGCGGATACAGCGCGCCTCTTTACGATGTTTGCCGCACCTCCTGAGCAGCAACTCGAGTGGTCAGGCGCTGGAGTAGATGGCGCCGCTCGATTCCTGCGGCGTCTGTGGATGTATGCAAGCTCACAAGCCGATAATTTGCAATTGGTAAAAGCTTCGATTCCTGATGATTTAAGTGCTGCTGAAAAAGAACTGCGCTTTGAAGTGCATACGATTTTGAAGCAGGCAAACTTTGATTATCAGCGTCGTCAGTACAACACCGTGGTTTCAGCTGCAATGAAGATGCTCAATGTCTTGGAGCCGATTAAGTTAGAGCGGGATGCGAATTCGATTCGTCCCGAAATCCTTTTTGAGTCCCTCGGTATTTTGTTACGAATTTTGTACCCCGTAGTGCCGCACTGCACTTATGCGCTGTGGAACGATCTTGGATTTACGAAACACTTTGGCTCCTTACTGGATGCAGCCTGGCCACAAATCGATGAGTCCGCTTTAGTTCAGTCTGAGATTGAGCTGGTACTGCAAATTAATGGCAAACACCGTGGCCAAATTAAGGTGCCCGCCGATGCCTCAAAAGATGCAATCGAGGCGATGAGTTTGCAAGCCGAGCCCGTCTTACGTTTACTAAACGGTGTGCCTCCCAAAAAGATCATTGTGGTTCCAGGTCGCCTAGTTAATGTGGTTGCATAAGCAGATGAGTACACCGCGCAACCTCAATCGGCGCTTACTATTACAGGGCGCTCTTCTTGGCCTCTTTTCGGTATCTGGAATTTCAGCTTGCGGTTTTCGTTTGCGCGGTTCGGTCACTATTCCTTATAAATCCATTTTGATTTCAGGGCGGCCATCACCCCAACTCCGCTATGACCTTGAGCGCATTATTGCGACTGGAACAAATGCAAAAGCAGTTACCTCGGGTAAGGATGCCGATTTAATTCTGGATATTGTGAGCGAAGACAGTACCCGACAGATTTTGAGCTACACCTCGACGGGTCAGATTTCAGCATATCGGCTCAATAACCGGGTACTATTCCGTGCTTTTGATAATACGGGTGCCGAAGTGATTCCAGAGTCTGAGATTTATGTAATTCGGGATCTGGATTTCACCACTGCTACAGTATTGGCAGCAGATATTCAGCAGCAACAATTTTTAGAGAGTATGCGCTCTGATTTGGCGCTGCAAATTTTGCGTCGCATTGCTACCCTGGGACGGGTGAGCAAATAAATTGCTGACTTGATCGACCTCGATGATCAAAAGTGATGCCTTTCAGATTCATGTGGCTGGTCTAGCTAAAGGCTCACAAAGCTTAAATTCCTTGTATGTTTTTTCCGGGGATGAGCCACTACTGATGATGGAGGCCGTGGACAGCCTTCGGGCATTTGCCAAAACTCAGGGATTTACTGAGCGCGATGTGATGGTTCAAGACCGCTACTTTGACTGGCCAGCCCTATTGAGTGTGGGGCAAACCATGTCCTTGTTTGGCGATAAGCGTTTTGTGGAACTGCGCATGCCAACTGGTAAGCCCGGCCGTGAAGGAGCAGATGTATTAAAGCAGTTTGCAAATGGATTGGGATCATCCAGTTCAGGTCTTGATGTGATTGTATGTATGCAGCTCCCGCGCCTTGATCTGAAAACAAAAAGTTCGGCTTGGTTTATGGCCCTTGATGAAGCTGGGATGGCGGTGCAGATTGATTCGATTGAGCGTAGTCAATTGCCCCAATGGATTGCTAAGCGAATGTCACTGCAGTCCCAATTGGTTGAGCCTGGTGAAGTGGGGCAACGTAGTTTGCAGTGGATGGCCGATCAAGTCGAGGGTAATTTGATTGCCGCGCATCAAGAGATCCAGAAACTGGCGCTCTTATATCCCAACGGGGTCATTACGGATGAGCAAATCCGTGCCGCGGTTCTCAAGGTTGCCCGCTATGATCTATTTGAGCTAACTGAAGCACTGCTTTCTGGCGATGCAGCACGTTTGAATCGAATGGTGGATGGCCTGCAAGGTGAGGGTGAGCCTTTACCACTGATTCTGTGGGGTATTAGCGATGAGCTAAGAACGCTTAATCGGGCCCAGGCTGCGCTAGCGGCTGGAGAGAGTTTGCCAACCATCATGCGTAATTACCGCATTTGGGGAAAGCGCGAGAAGCTCTATCCCACGGCTATTAAGCGTATTCAACCCAAGAAACTAAAGCAAGCGTTATTGCTTGCAGCTAATTTAGATAAACAAGCCAAGGGTCTCTGGGTTCGGGATCTTCCAGCCAACCCTTGGGATGGCCTGCGACTTGTTGGGAGTCTGTTGCGTTAGAGTATCAATTATGGCAAATGAGATGAACCCAACGATTGAGCAAATGATGTTGACCATTGGTCAGCAAGCGCGTCTCGCCTCAAGAGCGATGGTTAGGGCCAGTTCACAACAAAAGAACCAGGCACTAAGCAATATTACGAAGGCGATCCGTAAAGATGTGGCAAAGATTTTGACTGCCAATATGCGCGATGTGGAGCGCGCTAAGGCCAGCGGTCATGATGCTGCCTTTGTGGATCGCTTAACCATGACCGAGAAATCGATTGAGACCATGGCCTTGGGACTTGAGCAAATTGCCAGCTTGGATGATCCAATTGGTCAGATCACTCCGTTTAAACAGCAACCCTCCGGTATTTTGATTGGGCAAATGCGCGTGCCACTCGGTGTGATCGGTATCATTTATGAGTCACGTCCGAATGTGACGATTGATGCGGCTGCACTATGCTTAAAGTCAGGAAATGCCGTAATTTTGCGAGGCGGTTCCGAGGCGGTTGACTCTAATACATTCTTAGCTGCATTAATTCAGGAAGGTTTGGCCTCCGCTCAACTACCAGCCAATGCTGTACAGGTTGTACAAACAACTGATCGGGCTGCCGTTGGAATGATGATCACCATGACCGAATACATTGATGTGATCGTGCCACGTGGTGGCAAGAGTTTGATCGCGCGGCTGATGCAAGATGGCCGGGTACCCATGATCAAACACCTGGACGGAATTTGCCATACCTTTGTGGATGATGCCGCAGATATTGAGTTAGCGATCAAGGTGTGTGATAACGCCAAGACTCAGCGCTATGCCCCTTGCAATGCGATGGAGACGCTGCTTGTTCATGCCAAGATCGCAGCTCAGGTTTTGCCTAAGCTTTGCCGAATTTATCAAGACAAGGGCGTGGAACTGCGTGTCGACCTCAAGACCCGTTCGCTCCTGGAATCGAAGCAGTTTTCGAATCTCGTGGATGCAACCGAAGAGGATTGGCGTACCGAGTACCTAGCTCCAATTTTGTCGATCAAGATTGTTGAGAGTCTTGATGAAGCGATCGATCACATTGAGCTTTATGGAAGTAAGCACACGGACGCAATCATTACTCAAAATCAAGAACATGCCAATCGCTTCTTGCGAGAAGTTGATAGCGCGAGTGTGATGGTCAATACCAGCACGAGATTCGCCGATGGCTTTGAGTATGGCTTAGGTGCCGAGATCGGAATCTCGAATGATAAGCTCCATGCGCGTGGTCCCGTTGGCCTTGAGGGGCTCACTTCGCTGAAGTACGTGGTTATGGGCCACGGTGAAGTGCGTCAGTAATGTTGATAAAGAGATTTTATGTTTGATGGTTACCTTTGGGCCAAAACCCTTCATATTGTTTTAATTGCGTCTTGGTTTGCAGGACTTTTTTATTTACCCCGCATCTTTGTTAATCTGGCGCAAGAGACCAATGATGTGGCCTATGAGCGCTTAATTGGGATGGCACAACGACTCTATCGCTTTATGACCATCCTGATGATGCCAGCAGTCGCTTTAGGGCTGATTCTGTGGCTGTATTACGGCGTTGGTCGAGGTTCCATCTGGATGCACGTGAAGGTGCTATTGGTGCTGATTGTGATTGCTTACCATTTGCAATGTAAACGGCTCCTCAAGAAATTTGTTCAAAAACAAAATACCAAAAGCCATGTGTGGTTCCGATGGTTTAATGAGGCCCCAGTTTTACTCATGCTAGTGGTCACTGCCCTTGTGGTGATCAAGCCTAACTAATATCGCCATTGTGAAATTTTTTATTGTTTGTCCAGGCGGGCTTGAAGTAGTTTTAGTGCAGGAGCTCGAGGAGATTGTTACTCGGCCTGAGATAAAAGCTTTGGGTCGATCATCGGTTAAACCAGCTCCTTCAAGCCTAACAGGCGGAATAGGTATCGAGGGGCCCTTAGCCCTATCCATGGCAATCAATTTGTATTCACGGATTGCCAGTCGCGTCTTACTGAAGATGGCTGACGGACCTTATAAATCCGAGGATGACCTCTATCGCCAAGCAAAATCAATTGGGTGGGGAGATTGGTTTTCCTCTAATCAAACCTTTCGGGTCGATATTACGGCACAGCGATCACCATTGAAGAGTTTGAACTTTGCCACTTTGCGAATTAAAGATGCAATTGTCGATCGCCTGCGTGAGCAAATGGGCGAGCGCCCTAATATTGATACCGTAAATCCCGATGTTCGGATTCAGGTTCATCTGACGCAACAACACGCCACCATCTATTTGGATACCTCGGGTGAGCCTTTGTTCAAACGCGGTTGGCGGGAGGAAAAGGGGGAGGCGCCCTTAAAAGAGAATTTGGCTGCTGGCATTTTGCGGTTAACTAACTGGCAAGCCTCGATGCCGCTATACGATCCCATGTGCGGAAGCGGTACCTTTTTGATTGAGGCCGCTCAAGTCGCATTGCATATCCCAGCGGGGGCGCTACGAGCTCGCATACTAGAGTCATCAAATCAAAACTCCACCCCATCGTGGAAACAATCGGTTACACAAACAGGTTTTGGCTTTTTACGACTCAAACCTTTTTTGAGTGCCTTAGAGAAAAAGAACTGGCAGACACTTTGGGATGCTGCGAAGACAGAAATGCATCAGCATCAGAATGACCCCATTGCAATTAGTGGCAGTGATATCAACGAGAAAATGATTGCCATGTGTAAAGCCAATTGGCAACGCGCGCAGTTACCTGGGTTACCCATGGTTCGACAATTGGATGCAATCGCGATTAAGCCGTACGTTGATTTAATCGAAGGGCAAAAGGGGGTGATGGTTTTTAATCCACCTTATGGAGAGCGCTTGGCGATGAAGGGTGGTGATTCTGATCGACCCTATTCTTTTGGCGATAGCAAAGCAACTTCGATGCAAAAACGGCGTACGAGCCGAGAGCCTTTAGTCAAAGAGCCGATTGACCCTAAGTTCGCAACCCTTTTAGATCAGTTTAGTAAGCAACTGAAAGACCATTTTGCGGGTTGGGAGATCTTTGTTCTCACTGCAGACATGGGCATACCGGGCCATTTGCGCATGAAAGAGTCTAAACGCACCCCGTTGTTTAATGGCCCCTTGGAATGCAGACTTTTTAAGTTTGAGATTCGGGGGCGGAGCGATATCCAGAAATCGTAAAATAGAACTTCAATCTAAGAGAAATAATAAATGGAATATAAAACCTATATGTGCTTGATCTGCGGCTGGATTTACGATGAAGCCAAGGGTTGTCCGGATGACGGCATTGCGCCTGGAACTTTGTGGAAAGATGTTCCTATGAACTGGTCGTGTCCCGAGTGTGGTGCGCGTAAAGATGATTTTGAGATGTGCGTGATCTAATCATCTAGATCTTCTTGATTAATACGATGAGTCAAAACGAACAACTCTTTACGCGGGCCCAAAAAACCATTCCGGGTGGCGTGAACTCCCCTGTGCGGGCATTTCGGCAAGTGGGCGGTACCCCCCGATTTATTGCTCGTGCGCAGGGCCCTTATTTTTGGGATGCCGACGGTAAGCGCTATGTTGATCTCATCATGTCTTGGGGTCCAATGATTGTTGGGCATGCGAATCCTGAGGTAGTAGAAGCAGTGCAACGCGCAGCAACTCAGAGTTTTAGTTACGGGGCTCCCACTGCAGGGGAAATTGACCTTGCTGAGCGCATTTGCGAGTTGATGCCAGCTATTGAGCAAATTCGTTTGGTCTCAAGTGGTACTGAAGCGACTATGAGTGCTTTGCGCTTGGCCAGGGGGTATACGAATCGTGATTTGATTATCAAGTTTGAAGGCTGTTACCACGGCCATGCAGATAGTTTGTTAGTGAAAGCCGGCTCTGGTTTATTGACCTTTGCCGATTCCACGAAGAATGCTCCTTCATCGGGCGGGGTGCCTCAAGATTTAGTGAAGCACACCTTAGTGCTCCCCTATAACGATGTTGGCGCTTTGGAAGAAGCTTTTAAGCGCCATGGCGATTATGTTGCCGCTTTAATTTTGGAACCGATTGCAGGCAACATGAACCTAATTCGTGCGACCCCCGAGTTC
>VGIH01000081.1 GCA_016867965.1 Betaproteobacteria bacterium
AATTTTCGCATTATGTCTGCGCTTCCATCCTCATTCCACTCCAATCACTTTCCCTTTGTTGGCTGGCTACGCGAGGTAGCACCCTATATCCACGCCTTTCGTGAGAAGACCTTTGTGATCGCCTTTGCGGGTGAGCTTGCCCAAGACTTCGATCAACTGGAGAACCTCATTGAGGATATTGCCATGTTGCACGCCATGGGCATGCGCATTGTTTTGATCCATGGGATTCGTCCCCAAATTGATGAGCAGCTCTCCCTGCGCAAGATTAAGAGTAAATTTGGTAAAGGCCATATGAGCAGTTACCGAATTACCGATTCTGCGGCTCTGGAGTGTGTGAAAGAAGCGGCTGGAGAACTGCGTCTTGATATTGAGGCCGCATTTAGTCGGGGCCTGCCCAATACACCCATGGCGGGCTCACGCATCTCCGTGATCTCAGGTAACTTCATTACGGCAATGCCGATTGGCGTAGTCGATGGCATCGACTACCTTCTCACCGGTCTCGTTCGCAAGGTGGACTCGGAGTCCATTCGGATGTCGCTCAATAGTGGCAAGCTTGTACTCCTCTCACCACTCGGGTTCTCACCGACCGGTCAGGCATTTAACTTGTCGTTTGAAGATGTGGCTGCCGCTACTGCTGCAGCACTGAAGGCCGATAAGCTGATGTTCTTAACCCCATTCCCAGGGTTGCACGATGAGGAAGGCCATCTGGTTACTGAACTCTCGATTGCTCAGTTGCAGGACTACTTGCAGCTTTACCCCGACCTACCTAGCAATATGCGTAACTTCTTAAACACAGCCATGCGCGCGGTGCGCTCGGGTGTGAGCCGTGCGCACTTCTTACCCTGCGATCGGGATGGTGTTTTACTCGAAGAGTTGTTCACGCACGATGGTGTAGGCATGATGCTGGCCGCCTCCGACATTGAGAACCTGCGCGAGGCAACGCAAGACGATGTGGGCGGTATTTTGCAACTCACGCTGCCACTCGAAGCCGAGGGGATTTTGGCTGCGCGTGGGCAAGAAGTACTCGAGCGTGATATCGCTCGGTTCTCGGTCATCGAGCACGATAAGGTCTTATTTGGTTGCGCCGCCCTCTTTCCATTTCCCAATGGTGTCGGTGAACTGGCATGCCTAGTGGTTGATCCCAACTCTCAAGGCTCGGGTGATGGCGAACGGCTATTAAAGCGCATTGAAGCCCGCGCCAAGCAAGAAGGCATTAATACCTTATTTGTTTTAACAACCCGGACTGAGCATTGGTTCCTCAAGCGCGGTTTTGTACGTGCCACCGTTGACGATCTCCCAGAAGAGCGCAAGCAGATCTACAACTGGGATCGTAAATCCATGGTGCTTACCAAAAGGATTTAATCCCCTTATTCAGGGATGCCATACCGACCTGGCCATGACTGCCTATAATCATGGCAATTAGTTAAATCGAGGTTGATATGGCACGAATGGTTCAATGCATTAAGCTCAATAAAGAAGCCGAGGGTTTAGATTTCGCTCCCCTGCCTGGCGATTTGGGTAAAAAGATCTGGAATCAGGTCTCTAAAGAGGCGTGGGCGGATTGGCTCAAACACCAAACCATGCTCATTAATGAGAACCGCCTCAATATGGCCGACCCCCGAGCTCGCCAATACCTTCTCAAGCAAGTCGAGAAGTATTTCTTTGAAGGTGGTGCGGATATGGCAAGTGGCTATGTACCACCATCGCAGTAATTGCGTTTAGCTAAAACGTAGAGTTTCTAAGGTTTCCTTTTTACCCAAAAGCAATACATCTGCTTTGCGTTTGGCAAAGAGTCCGACGCTAATCACGCCCGGGATTTGATTAATCGCCGCTTCAAGCGTAATCGGATCTTGAATCGATAAACCATGGATATCCACAATCCATCCCTTGTTATCGGTGAGGTAGGGTTGACCTTCGGCTTTACCGGATTTGATCAGTCTTAATTGAGCTTGCCCGCCCAATAGTGCAAGCGCCTTGCTCACCGCTGTTTGTGCCAAGGGAATAATCTCGACCGGGAGAGGAAAGCGACCCAACTGCTGCACGAGTTTGGTCTCATCGCAAATGCAGACAAATTCTTGCGCCATGCTGGCAATAATCTTCTCACGGGTTAATGCACCACCGCCACCTTTGATCATATGACCCTGAGGATTAATCTCGTCGGCACCATCTACATAGATTGGCATGGGGTGGGATTGCTTTGCAATCGCATCAGGTAATTGATTGGCGTCCACCACATGAAAGCCTAATTTGAGCAAACGCTCCGTACTTGCCAGTGAACTTGAAATCACTCCCGCAAAATGATCGCGGTGCGGTGCAAGTAGATCAATAAACCAGTTTGCGGTTGAGCCGGTCCCAATCCCTAAATACTGCCCTTTGGGCATCTTTTGGATTACGTACTCTTTAGCTACCTGGGCAACGCGTTTTTTGAGATCGTCTTGGCTCATGAAGGCAATGATACAGAAGGATATTCGCTATCATATGCCTTTACTCTATGGATACACTGGCTCAACTCAAACGCTTTACCACGGTGGTTGCTGATACTGGCGACTTTGAGCGAATGCGTGCTTTTGCTCCCCAGGACGCAACAACAAACCCTTCACTC
This sequence comes from Betaproteobacteria bacterium, assembly GCA_016867965.1. Lineage (GTDB taxonomy): Bacteria > Pseudomonadota > Gammaproteobacteria > Burkholderiales > Burkholderiaceae > Polynucleobacter. The sequence continues at coordinate 2,603 of VGIH01000081.1, forward strand.
ATTCTTAAGGCGGTCTTACAACCCGCGTACCAAGCTTTAGTTTCAGCGGTACAGCGTGACAATCCCCAAGCCTCCCCTACTCAATTGATTGATCGGATTTTAGTGGCGTTTGGGGCGGAGATCCTGCGCATTGTGCCGGGTCGGGTTTCCACCGAGGTTGATGCGCGTCTTTCGTTTGACACTGCTGCCACCATTGCGAAGGCCAAAGAGATCATGGCGCTCTACGCGGCACTGGGCATACCCCGCGAGCGGGTCTTAATCAAACTTGCCAGCACTTGGGAAAGTATTGTGGCAGCCCGTGAGCTCGAGCAAGAAGGCATTCATTGCAATATGACTTTGCTTTTTTCTGTGGTGCAAGCCGTTGCCTGTGCAGATGCCAAGGCCCGATTGATTTCACCATTTGTGGGGCGCATTAGCGATTGGTATAAGAAGTCCTTAGGCGATCAATGGTCTCTAGAGCAATACGGGGGCGCCAATGATCCTGGGGTGCAATCGGTGCGAAGCATCTATACCTATTACAAACACTTTGAGATTGAAACCGAGATCATGGGGGCGAGTTTTCGTAATACCAGCCAAATCTTAGAACTGGCAGGTTGCGATCTACTCACCATTAGCCCTGAACTACTAGCTGAATTGCAAGACAGTGATGATTTGGTGATTCCTAAATTACTAGTTCGGGATGCTAAATCAGCCAGTGTTAAGCGATTGAACTTGGATCAGGCAAGTTTTGGGAAACTATTAGCGGAGAACACCATGGCTTCCGAGAAACTCAAAGAAGGCATTCACGCCTTTTGTGCCGATATCGAGAAACTTGAAGCCTTGCTAATTCGCTGATCACTTCTTCAGTGATTTAGCGTGTGCTCGTTGGCGGCGCGCCTCATACAACGTCACACCGGTAGCCACTGAGACGTTCAAGCTCTCGACCGCCCCTTTCATCGGAATATGCACCAACTGGTCACAGGTCTCACGGGTTAAACGCCGCATGCCTTCACCTTCCGCACCCATCACAATCGCAGTGGGTCCTTTGAGGTCAACGTCGTAGATCGACTCATCGGCCTCATCATCAGTACCAATCAACCAAACTCCAAGCTCTTGCATCTCACGCATCGTTCTCGCAAGATTGGTCACCGTAATGATTGGGATCACCCCGGCAGCGCCACTAGCAACTTTACTCACGGTGGCATTGATGCTGGCCGAGCGATCTTTTGGCACGATCACGCCATGCACCCCGGCACCATCGGCTGCGCGTAAGCAGGCGCCAAAGTTATGTGGATCAGTAATGCCATCAAGCACTAGGAGCAAAGGTGGATCACTTTTGACATCCAAACTGTCCAACAATTCTGGCAAGGTTCTTGCTACAGAAATACCCTCAGCCATCGCCACAATCCCCTGATGGCGATCATGCCCCGCTAAGTTATGTAAGCGTTCCGCATTGGCTGAATAAAGTCGCTTTCCCAAAATGGGCTCGGCTTGCTTGATGAAGTCTGCCATGCGTCGATCGCGCCTAGCAGGATCATAGTAAACCGACTGAATGCTCTGGGGGTCGACCCGTAAGCGGGTCTGCACCGCATGAAATCCCAACAACAGTTGCTTCATTTGCGTTTGCCCTTATGGCTCTTGCGACCGGCACCCTGACCCATCGATGGCTGCCGCGCGGTCTTAGCGGATTTTGTCTTTGATTTCTTACTCGCGGTCGTAGCCTCGCGCTTAGGCGCTTTTTCGGCAGGACGGGTCTTCTTGTGTGCTGCTTTTTTACTGGGGCGCCCTGAATCATTTGCCAACACAGTTGATTTAAAGCGCATTCCATCGCGCTCGTGATTGCTATTCGCCTTGACGAGACTAAACTCGATCTTACGAGCATCAAGATCAACTCGGCTGACTAAGACGTGTAAGCGATCACCGATTCGATACCGTATCCCGGTGCGCTCACCCCGTAACTCCTGACGGGCCTCATCGTATTGGTAATAATCGCCACCCAACTCAGTGACGTGCACCATGCCCTCTACAAATAAACTCTCGAGTTGCACAAAGAGACCAAAATTAGCAACACCCGTAATCGTGCCTGCGTATTCTTGACCTAGGTGGTCGCGCATGTAATAGCACTTGAGCCATGCTTCCACATCGCGTGAGGCTTCATCGGCACGGCGTTCATTAGCAGAGCAATGCACCCCAAACTGAGCCCAGACGGCAAGCGCTGCGCCTTCTTTCGATCCTTTGGTATTGCCTGCTCGTTTGGCTCTGGCCTTCGCATCCTGCTGTGACTGCTTCACAGCTGCTGCATTGGCCCGGCCCTGACCCTTACGAGGCATGGTGAGGTTCATCGGCACATCCTCTGGCAAGTGCGGATGGTAGGCTTTCTTACTCAAGATCGCTTTAATGGAACGATGCACCAAGAGATCGGGGTAACGTCGGATGGAGCTCGTAAAGTGGGCATATGCTGGGTAGGACAAACCAAAGTGGCCTTCATTCTCTGGCTGGTAAATCGCTTGTTGCATCGATCGCAGAATCAACATCTGTAAGGTACTGGCATCGGGCCGACCTTTGATCTCTTTCATGAGCTTTGCAAAATCTTTGGGGTGTGGCTTCTCGTTTCCAGTGAGATGTAAGCCAGTGGTTCTTAAAACCTGTTTGAGGGTCTGTACTTTCTCGACCGAGGGCTCACCATGCACCCGAAAGAGGCTGAGATGATGATGCTTTTGTAAGAAATTAGCAGCGCAGACGTTTGCGGTCAGCATGCATTCTTCAATTAAGCGATGGGCATCATTACGTAACCTCGGCTCAATGCGCAAGATTTTGCCTAGCTCATTACTGATGATCTGGGTCTCAACGGTCTCAAAATCAATTGCACCGCGTTTTTCACGGGCTGCAAATAATATTTTGTAGAGCTGGTAGAGGTGATTGAGTTGTTCATTGAACTGCGCAAAGCGCACTGCTTCAGGTCCACGGGTATTACTCAAGATCTCCCAAACGGTATCGTAGGTAAAGCGTTGCGCAGAATGCATCACCCCTTGGTAAAACTGATACGCCAGAATCTCCCCGCGTTGATCCACCACCGCATCGCAGACCATGCACAGACGATCCACTTCGGGATTGAGGGAACAAAGGCCATTGGAGATTTTCTCCGGCAGCATCGGGATCACTCTGCGAGGGAAATACACCGAGGTGGCCCGCAGCAGCGCATCTTTATCGAGTGGATGATCAGGCTTTACATAATGCGCCACATCGGCAATTGCCACGATTAAACGCCAGGCTTTGATCTGACCATACTGCACCGGCTCGCAATACACCGCATCATCGAAGTCTCTAGCGTCAGCACCATCGATCGTAATCAGTGGGATATCGCGCAGATCAACTCGGCCTTTGAGATCATCTTGCGTTACTTCATTCGGTAATGCCTCAGCCTCTTTTAAGGCGGCTGGTGAGAACGTATGCGGCACACCATACTTACGAACCGCAATCTCGATCTCCATACCAGGGTCATCGATCTCACCCAAGACCTCAACAACTCGACCAACGGCTTGGCGATAACTATCGGGGTAATCAATGATCTCGACACTCACCACCTGACCTAGTTTGGCCATGCCTTGGCCACGTGGTGGGATCAAAATGTCGTGACCAATGCGTTTGTCTTCAGGTGCCACAATCAACACGCCGTTCTCATTGAGAAGGCGCCCAATGACCAAGCGATTGGCATGCACCAGAACTTCCACAATTTGCCCCTCGGGGCGTCCGCGGCGATCCGTACCTAACACTCGAATCGAGACCCGATCACCATGCATCACTCGAGCCATCTCGCGCTCAGTCAAAAAGATGTCTTCACCACCATCGTCTGGAACCACAAAGCCAAAGCCATCACGGTGACCCTGCACCGTACCCATGCGATCGCTATTGCGGGTGATGGGTTGATCCGACTTACGCATGAACGGCTTTCGCAATTGAGGTCATGAGAGTGATTTGACCACAATGTGAAGGCAGCAACCTATAATGCACAAATGCCCAAATGGCGAAATTGGTAGACGCACCAGCTTCAGGTGCTGGCGATCGAAAGGTTGTGGAGGTTCGAGTCCTCTTTTGGGCACCACCTGATCTCATCATGTCTTTTGGCATGATTGTTCTTTTGTCATGATTGCTTTCACTATTTATGGATCATCAACAAACCATTGACCCTCAAAAACTCCGTAAGACCATTTTTGCGGGTGCGATTGGCAATGCCATCGAGTTTTATGACTTCATTATCTACGCCTATCTAGCAGTTTATTTTGCTTATCATTTTTTTCCGTCGCACGATCCCGTTGCAGCCTTAATTGCAAGCTATGGGGCGTTCGCAACTGGAATGATTATGCGTCCGGTAGGTGGTTTGTTGCTTGGTCGGATTGGCGATCGCATCGGTCGCAAAATGGCATTGCAGGTGACAGTTGCCTCCATTGCAATTCCGACCCTGATTATTGGTTTACTCCCAACCTATGAAACCATTGGGCTGTGGGCGCCGATACTACTAATTCTGCTTCGGATGTTTCAGGGTCTTGCCGTTGGTGGCGAATATACGTCCTCGATCGTGTTTCTGATTGAGCATTCCCCGCCCAATCGACGTGGCTTTATCGGCAGCTTTAGCCCCATGGGTGCCTTTGGAGGCCTATTCCTAGGAACTGCAGTTTGTTCCATTTGCTTACTTCTGCTTGGCAAAGACCAAATGCATGCATGGGGATGGCGCGTACCCTTTATTTTGAGTGTGGTGATGACCGTGATTGGTATTTATGCAAGACGCTCATTATCTGAATCCGCTCTTAATCTATCGATGCGCTCCAAGTCTCCAGTAAAAGAAGTATTTCGTGATCACTGGCGCCCCATGGTCTCAATCTGCTTTGCCAATACATCCACTGGCATTGTCTCCTTCATTGGCTTTATGTATGCGGTGCAGTGGATGGTCAAATAAGCAGGAGTAAGCTCCAATATGGCCCTGCTCATTAATTTGGCTGGGCTAGCGATGGTTGCCTTCACATCCCTATTGGGTGGTTATCTAGGTGATCGAGTCGATCGGGTTCAAATTGCCCGTTTAGGTGCGCTTATTTTGCTGGTTGGTGCATGGCCGGCATTTCGGTTATTTCAGTCGGGGGATGTTTTATTAATGCTAATCGGCAGTGCCATCTTAGCCGTTGGACAAGGATTTTTTGTGGGGCCGCTTAGCTCAGCGATGGCTAATTTACTACCACCCCAAGTCCGAATTACTGGTATCTCGTTCGCATATAGCTTGTCGGTGGGCTTATTTGGTGGGATTGCACCAATGCTAACCGAATATTTGCTCTCTCGTGAGAACTTGCTAATGGCACCTGCCATGGTAATTATGGCTGGAGCCTTAATCTCACTTTTAACTCTATTACTGCGTTCTGACTGGCGAGTCGGCAATGCATTGTTACCAGAGGAGCTTAATCGGTCATGATTCAAATGGATGTTGCAATAGGATGGTCTC